>NZ_JBHIRN010000002.1:240909-245112 GCF_042197205.1 Bartonella sp. AA2SXKL | reverse complement strand
TTGTTAGCAATACTGATTGAACTATCAATTTTTCCTCACACCCTAAAGGCACCAACAGCTTTCACGCAACAAAGCACCAACAAGCGATTTTTTACTGCCTCATCTCTTTGCACCAAAACACGCGCCCCTCTTTTTTGTTAGCAATACTGATTAGATGATCAATTCTTCCTCACACCCTAAAAGCACCAACAACTTTCACGCAACAAAGCACTAACAAGCGATTTTTTACTGCCCCGTCTCTTTGCACAAAAACACGCACCCCTTCTTTTTTGTTAGCAATACTGATTGAACTATCAATTTTTCCTCACACCCTAAAGGCACCAACAGCTTTCACGCAACAAAGCACTAACAAGCAACTTTTTATTACCACGTCTCTTTGCACCAAAACACGCACCCCTCTTTTTTCGTTAGCAATACTGATTGGACTATCAATTTTTCCTCACACCCTAAAGGCACCAACAACTTTCACGCAACAAAGCTCCATCGACCTTCATGCAACAAAGCAATTTATAATTATCCATGGTAAACAAAACCTCTGGAGATAAGTCTTAGATATGTATTAAAACTTCCATCGTTGATTGAACTTAATCTGCGTCTTTGCGAATGACGATAATAAGCAAGCCGTTAATCCAGCTCTTAAATACATTTACGATAATCCCGCGCGCCTCCCCTTCAGTTTCCACACAAAAAAACGCTTTAGCGTTCTTTCTCAAGAGAACTCTTTATTCTTCTTCATCACTTACTTGTGGTGGGGGTGGTAAAATATAAGAGCCTGAAAGCCAACGATTAAGATCAATAGCTCGGCACCGTGTGGAACAAAAAGGATAAGAAGATTTTTGTGACATCTGACCACAAATAGGACAAGGATGTGGAGGACGGGTCTCTTTTTGCAAATTTAGCTCTTTTTGTTCTTGGCACACCTTTGTCATTGGCTTCTTCATTAACTTTTCTTCTGTTGCTTTTTTTTCATTTTTGCTTTTCTCTTTTTGTTGCTTTTCACCTTGCATTGATCTTACCTTAAAGTTTTTCTAATGCGTTTGTTCAGCCCAGTGAGTGAAAAGTGGATAGTGATAAGCGGTCAAGAGATCGGCTGTTTCAGCCAAAGGCAATCCCACAACATTAGAATAAGAACCCGTGATATGGACAACAAAAGCCCCTGCTTTTCCTTGGATAGCGTAGCCACCTGCTTTCCCTTGCCATTCTCCTGAAGCAAGGTAAGCCTTCATCATGGCAGAGGTTAAGCGTCTAAAGCGAACACGACTTTCAACCAATTTTACGGTTATTTTTCCACGTTCATTGAGCGCACAAATGGCACCATAGACCTTATGCGAACGCCCAGAAAGGTATCGTAAACATTCATAAGCCTCATCCTCGCTTTCTGGTTTGGGGAAAATGGTCCGCCCAACAGCCACCACGGTATCAGCCGCCAAGATAATCATTTTCTGTCCAGGTAATTTTTCTTGACCATTCTGCAACTCGTCTTGACCATTCTGACTGTACCAGCGCAAAATTTTTTGGGCTTTCAGTGCTTTTTCTTTTGCCAAACGTTTGGCAAGGTTTGCAGGATGTTCTTTTAATTTTGGCGTTTCATCAATATCGCTTGCATAAACCTGCTGGGGATCAATCCCTATTTGTGCCAAGAGCGCTAAACGCCTTGGCGAAGCGGAGGCAAGCACCAAATGAATTTCTTCTGTAAGAGTATCTGCCAAACGTTTTTCCCCCCACTCTCTTATATTTCTCATTTCCACCCCTTCACAATTGACTTCCCTCTCGCCCCCTTTAGCGCCCCCTTTTAAGCGCCCCTTTAGCCTCCCTTTTAAGCGCTATTGATCTCCTTATCCTTTTTCCGCATCCGATTTTACAGTTTTTCAAGGCTCTTCAAACACTCCCCTTTTTTCACTCATGAAAAGCAAACTAAAAAACTGTTAAAAAATAATAGAAATAATATGATAGCTTTTAGAAAAAAGTGCAAGCCACCCACGAGGCTACTTATAGCGATATGTAATACGCCCTTTTGTCAAATCATAAGGTGTCATTTCCACCATGATTTTATCACCGGCCAACACCCGTATACGATTTTTCCGCATTCTACCAGCGGTATGGGCAATAATTTCATGATCATTTTCCAGTTTCACACGAAACATCGCGTTAGGTAAGAGTTCAGTAACGATACCAGAAAATTCTAAAACTTCTTCTTTTGACATAAACAAACATTTCCTTTACAGTGCACATATTTTGTTAAGCTGCGCGTTATTTCCAGCGTTCATATCCTATTTTCTTAAGTTTGTGAATAAAAATTCCACAAAAAGGGAAAGGTTTTTCAAGTTTACTCTCTCATGTTCTCAAAAAACGTCATCCCACACCTTAAGAATCAAAACTTTTTTTCCACCAATTTTACCCGCTAATTTCCTTCAATTTTTATGATGATTTTGGTTTCAGTGTGACAAGAAATTACGCTAATTTTTTCCCCTAAAGCATTTTCCCAACACCTCTGACTAATCCCTCCACAACTTACTCACAATCATCCTCTCTCCAACTTTTCCTCACCTTCCACACCTTAAACATGCGCCCTTCAGATAAACACCACTCTCCCCCCACGCCAGAAGCCCTTCCTTTTCTCAAAAACCTTCTCCATTCTTCACACACCATTCACAACATGCTTCACTGCCCCACACTTCATACTCTACGCATTTCCCATACAGCCTTCCCCATTTTCTCTCTCTTCACACGCTTCCTCTAAGCCACTCTTTCCATTTATGTTGTTCTTCCTACCTTTGAAAACACGATCCCTATACATTGCGTATCATTAACCACAACGCCTCTAACGACATAAAGCCTTTTCCTTTTTTACACATTTCCGTTTTCACGCTTTTACGTATTTACCGAATAAAGCCAAATGAAACTTCCACCCCGCACCACTCTATAAACAATAGTATTACCCCAGCTTCTTGCCTAGCCAATCTCCCCAAGCACTTCAGATCACCCCACATTCACGGACTTCAGCCCCCCTCAAATGACACCACTTCATCAAGTACCATAAAAGCAAAGCGCTATCTCCTCACACCATCCTTCACGCATCCCTTCGCACCACCGCCTCTTACCCCCCTCTAGTCTGTTCATTCCTATTCCGCCCCCACAACACTCTCTTCTCCCTTCAATCTCCCTCCGCTTCATCCCAGCTTACCACTCCATTCACAGAAACTCTTTCCCCATTTATCTCACCACATTCCATGCCATGCCAAAAGCATACACAATGCACAAATCCTCTACTCCTTTTTCACGAATATACGTTTTTAAGCTCCCCTTCTAATCATGATTTCGGAGCCGCGTGAGAGGGACAAAACAAGCCGTTAAGTTCTGGGGGTCAAGGACGCCGTTAGGCGCCATGTAATGGTCTCCTTGACCTTAAGAACCTAGGATTGTTAGTCCCCTCATTAAACGCGGGTCTGATCTCATGATTTTGGTGAGCGTTCCGGAGAGTTTGAGAGGCGGAAAGCCTCTCATTAAAAAATAAAGTTTATAAATAAAAACTATTTTCATTTGCCAATCTTCTGAAATTACTTTATCACTTAAAGTGTAATTTTGATCGTCCACGCAACGATCAACAGGGAACTAAAAGCCCTAAACCCTAGCGTACAATTGAACCCACTTTTGTGGGTATCCCGGAATTCCGGGAGTTTTTGCTATGTCCAGGTGCGTTTCCGCACTAAAAGCAAAAAAGCTGACTAGGGTTCAGTACTTTTAGACTCCCGGAATACCAATGCGAGGGCGCTCGCAACCAGAGGGGGGCTTGAAGTGCAAACTAAAAATCCAAATTTTATCGACATTTCTGATTAAGCAAAAGACGCGATTTATAATCCATATTTCGCACTTTTTTAAAAAGTACCCAATCTTATAGACTTTGAGATTATTTTGATTTCTCTTGCCAATTTTCTGAAATTGCCTTATAAATGAATACTGTAATTTTGGTCGTCTACGCAACGATCAATAGGGGATCAAAAACCCGAAACCTAAAACATGAATTTATCCCACTTTTGTGGGTATCCCGGAATTCCGGGAGTTTTTGCTATGTCCAGGTGCGATGAGCACTAAAAGCAAAAAGCTGATTTAGGTTCAGTATTTTTGACTCCCGGAATACCAATGCGAGGGCGCTCGCAACCGGAGGGGGGCTTGAAGTGCAAACCAAAAATCCAAATTTTATCG
>NZ_JBHIRN010000002.1:199828-240809 GCF_042197205.1 Bartonella sp. AA2SXKL | reverse complement strand
CATACAGCGAAAAAGAACATTCACTTTTGAAAAATTTTAGAGAGCTCCAGCCGAAAAAACAAAAAGCAATCTTGTGGTTGATTTCTGATTAAGCAAAAGCACAACAATTACCATTATTCCATTCTATACCTCCTTAAGTAAAACTCAAACCAGCACTCCACACCCTTCCAAATCACGCCATTTTATGGGATATTGATTTTTCTTGCCAATTTCCTGAAATTACTTTATGAATTAGCCTGTGTTTTTTGGTCGTCTACGCAGCGGTCAATAAGGAGTTGGATTCCTTAAAACTTAACACATAAACAATTATGGCTATCCCGGAAATTCCGGGGGCTTTTGTTATGTCCAAGTGCTTTAAGCACTAAAAACAAGAGACTGTTTAAGTTCAGTGAATCCAACCTCCCGGAATACCAATGCGAGGGCGCTCGCAACCGGAGGGGGGCTTGAAGTGCAAACCAAAAATCCAAATTTTATCGACATTCTGATAGGCAAAAGAATTCGTCAAAGAAGAATTGCCATGGGGCTTTCCCAAAAAGAATTAGGAAGCTATTTAGGTGTCAGTTTCCAACAAATCCAAAAATATGAAAAAGGCTTCAATCGTGTAAGCGCAGGGTGTTTACTCAAAATCACCCAAAAACTGGATGTTCCCATAAGCTTTTTTTATGCAGACATTGTGACAAAAGAAGATGTCTCAGTAGAAGAAAATACCTCACACTATGATCAAGAAACATACAGCGAAAAAGAACATTCACTTTTGAAAAATTTTAGAGAGCTCCAGCCGAAAAAACAAAAAGCAATCTTGTGGCTGATTTCTGATTAAGCAAAAGCGCACACAAAGCATAAATCCTCCGCATCATTTTACGGATATACGTTTTTATTTTACGGATCAACGTTTTGATGCTTCTCCACATTTACAGAAAGCAGCCAAACGAAACTTTCAAATTCCCCTCGCACCACTTTGTAAACATAGGTTTGTCAACAATACAGCTTCTTACTCTAGCCAATTCCCCTGCTGATTTCAGATCACGACACCACAAAGGATAATGTTGCATCAAACGCGACAGATACGTCCTATTTTAAAATATTCTTGCCCCTTCACCACCCTAAAGTAAGATCACGCAAAGCACCGGTCAATCCCACTTCAAAAACAACTTTCCCCACACCCTCTCTCCTCTCTCGTCAACACACCCGCCTCTTCATCCAAGCTTCCCCCCCTTCATAAAACTCTTCATCCCCACACCCCAATCTTCTCTCCACATTCCATGCCATGATAAAATCATACACCACGCATAAAGTCCCAGCTTCCTTTTTTGCACATTTCCGTTTTTACGCTTTTACATATTTACAGAAAGCAGAAAATCTGTAAAAAATGCATTACACAATAACGTTTTCAACAACTGTCATTAAAATCTCACCTCCCTTTTCATCTAACTCCCCCTATTTTCACTTAAATCATAGATATAAACCGCCCTATTATCGTATTGAGCAGCATAAAATTTTTCGACAAATTCTAGCGATCAAAAGAGTGCATAAGAAGCATTTTACGACTTTTAAAAGAATTTTTATTTACACCCAGTGCTTTTTTGTAACGTAGAAGAGCACATTTAATTAATTGACTATAAGAAAGTTTGAAATGAGAGAAGCTTTTCGTTTTTCTCGTTCAACATCCACAACGATAACTCCTTCTTATAAATCAATTTTTTTCGTAATACAAAACGTGCCAAAAGGAATATACTTATGTTGCATATTCACGCGCTTGTTTTAAAGAAAGATCTCTCAACGCTCCATCACACCCATTTTGCAAAACGCTACCCGTAAAGGAATGGTAAGCTCCCATGAAGTGTATAAAATCCATTCAGCCCCCCCCTATCTTTACGCTTATGGAAAAACAAGTTTACGCTTATAGAAGAACAAGCCGGCATCATCACAAAAACTCTGCCAGCTCCCAATGTTGCAGACAGCCTTCGGTTCAAGAGACACTTCATTAAAGGCATGCCTTTCTTGTACAGTTTTGACCCACATGGCCCACTCACTTATGATGTATAAGCCAAGTAATTTTAATTGATTTAATATGAGAGAACTGGTGATGAGAAATTTTATTATATTCAGCAACGCGCTTCACGGTAAAAAAAATGGTTATTTATTATTATAAATCAATATATTAATAAAGAAGAGAGTCATCATCAAGACGCTTACCTTTTTCTAAAAAAAGGCTTCACACTGAAAGAAAACATCTAAAACTTAGATAAAAAAAAAGGTTTGCCTCTAATAAACAAACCTCTACAGAAAATTATTCACATAACTTTCAAAATTTTAAATTAATCCCTCTAGAAGCAATAAAAACGCTTTAGAAGCACCAAAATGAATACAAAGATCAATTTAACACAATGTTAAGAAAAATCAAGAACAAAAAATTTTTATCGTTAATACACCTTTAAAAAACGAGGCTTCTTAACCTACGCGGTTCAAAAGTCCGGGGCTTCTTCTACAAACGCCTCCAAGCCAATCAATCCCTTCATCTCTCTCAAAAGACAGCATAAAAGGTTCACAGTACAAGTCTTCGCTAAAAAAATATCAATCGCCAGCGCTCATAAAAGCCAGCGTTGGTATAAAAGATCAGATTATCGAACAATCTTGCTGAAATGTCTTCCCAATAAATAAAAAAGAAGCGGATTCTTAAATATTTCCGCCTCTTTAACAATAAAAATTATGATGAGGGATTATTAAAAAATTTCAAGACTGTGAAGGGAACCAATTTGATAACAATTCATACCTTACAGGATCATCGGCACATTGCCCACCACCACATTCCAGTATGGTAGAAATCAAATTTGCCGCAATCAAAAACACAAATAAGAAACTTGCCGTTTTACTCAAGGCTGGAAAAGGAGAAAATTCTTTGAACTTGTGTGCCAATTCGCCTAAAATCATGACAAATGAGACAGCAAAGATACAAAGGACAGAAATAATGAAAGCCCAAGTATAAAAATGCAATCCAAAGAACGTTGAACCATATCCTAAATCATCGGGTGTGATATGCAAAAACACTTGCCGTGCTGCCACAGCACTGGTTACCATACAACCAAGAATAACCATACCATAATGGGTATTTTTCACCTTATGGTGAATATTGAGTAAGAACCCACAACCTGCCAGCATCAATCCAACGCGCTGCAGCAAACAAAGGGGACAAGGTAACTCAAACTTTACCAATTGATAATAAAAAGCCACCACCAAGACAATAGATAACCCAAAGAGTCCTAGCGTATTCATAAAGATGACGAAGTGAGGATTTTTTTGTTCAACATGTTCCATGGCTATTCTCTCAAAAAGATAAATTTAAAGTAGAAGTTGCGTGATGATTGAAAGTGAGAAGAATGACAACGAATAAAATTGCCCACAAAGCATAACTTATATTTTTTTTACCACACATAGTCGTTACTGCAGTACCTAAAGCGATTAAAAATGGAAGAAACATAGCTTTTAAATCTCCTTTACATCCGTTGTTTAACTCTTATTTATTTCAGCGTTCACCATATTACAAAATTGGGCAAAAAAGAGACCATGGATTTATTATTCACAATTCGTCACTCGCGATTGATATTGCCATTATATTTAAGTGAAAAAACGATATAATCGCTCAGAAGCACATCTCAACAAAAGCGTTAAAAGCACAAAAGCGTTGATTATTCGCTTCCCCTTATATCTGCCATTGTTAAAGATATATCGACAATTATAAAGATTATATCCCCTATAAAGATTATATCCCCCACTCACAAAAGAATCACTTGAACAACAAAATAAATAGGCTTTGAAATCGAGAGATATACATCTCTTTTTTTCTCAAAAGAATATCCTCATTTTGCAACACATTTTTGACATAAAAATCTCTTTTTCTCATAAGCAATGTTTCAAATTGCAACAGATTTTATATCATATGGTGATCTTGTTTATTTTAGCAAATAAAAAATAAGACATTTTTTTAAAAAAAACTTATAATCAATGGCTTTTCCCCAATACATTTTTCCCTCTTATCTTAAATAAAAGACAATACCGCAAGCTCAACAGCCTCATGGGTCCCACGCCACCCCGTGACATTGCCCTCCCCCCTCACAAGAAGTGCTTCATGCCTTCAATACTTTAGTTTTTCATCTCTCGAGATCCCCTTTAAATTTTTAGCTTTCCGCCTTATTTGAAAAATAACTGTTTCTCTGTCATCAATTGGCTTTGCAAAAAGAATATAAAACTTTAAAAAAATAATGATAAAGAATCGCATTGAACCTTTGAAAAGGATAGAGAATGATGAAAAAATCATGTGATGTGGCGATTTTAATGGGGAGCCAATCGGATTGGCAAACGATGTGCCATAGTGCAGATATTTTGACGAATCTTGGTATTTCTCATAGTTCGCATATTGTCTCAGCACACCGAACTCCTGAACGCCTTTATCAATTTGCCAAAGAAGCAAAAAAAGCAGGGTTTAAAGTTTTAATTGCCGGTGCGGGGGGGGCAGCGCATCTTCCAGGTATGTTAGCAGCCCTTACTCCTCTTCCTGTTTTTGGCGTTCCAGTGCATTCTCACTCTCTTTCTGGTCAAGATTCTTTGCTTTCAATCGTACAAATGCCAGCAGGGATACCCGTCGGCACATTAGCAATTGGCAAAGCAGGCGCAATTAATGCAGCCCTTTTAGCCGCAGCCGTTATGGCCGTTTATGACCATGATCTCGCCCAACGATTAGAAGATTGGCGTCAACAACAAACAGCCAATGTCGCCCAAACGCCTGTAACGGAGGTTTAAAATGGCACCGTTTTCCACCCCCCCCTCATCCAACGCCACCCCCTCCAACACCACTCCCTCCAACACCACCTTAGCCAACACCACCTCGTCCAACACCACTCCCTTCACCATGTTACCTCCAGGCAGCGTCATTGGTTTAATCGGGGGGGGACAATTAGCGCGGATGCTCGCCATAGCGGCCGCAGAATTAGGATTTCGAACCGTTATTTTTTGCCCTGAAGCCGATTGCCCAGCCGCTCAAACAGCAAACAACCATATTGTTTCCTCCTATGACGATATATCAGCTTTAGATCATTTTATTTCTCAGTGTGATGTTGTCAGCTATGAATTTGAAAATCTTTCGCTTCAAACGGTTCAATATGTAGAAAAGAGTAAGCCTGTTTATCCTTCTTCCAAAGCATTAGAGATCACGCAAGATCGACTTTTTGAGAAGCAATTTTTGCGTGATCAAGGGATTGGCACCGCGTTATGGCACGCTGTTGACAATTCTTCTTCTCTTCTTTCCGCTCTTGATACCTTAGGCGGACGTGGTCTTTTAAAGACGCGTCGTTTTGGTTATGACGGAAAAAACCAGATCAAGCTTGATCACCCAGATGAACAAACCCTTGACGAAGCCTTAAGGACTTTTCAGGAACAGCCTTGTATTTTGGAAGAAATAGTTCCTTTTTTATCGGAAATTTCGGTTCTTTCGGCACGTACAAAACAAGGGGAACATATTTTTTATGATTGCCCTGAAAATCAACACAAAAATGGTATTCTTCATAAATCCTTTGTTCCATCACATATTCCACCTGAGGTGCAAAAAGCAGCTCAAGAAATCAGCTTAACAGTTATGGATGCCCTCAATTATGTTGGTGTTCTTTGCATTGAATTTTTTGTCTTAACGAATGGTCATCTTTTAGTGAATGAATTAGCACCGCGTGTCCATAATTCTGGTCATTGGACACAAAAGGCATGCATAACTTCACAATTTGAACAGCATATCCGTGCTATTTGCGGACTTCCCTTAGGCAGTCCCTATCGCCATAGCGATTGCCAAATGACCAATCTTATTGGTAACAATTTTAGCACGTTAAAATATTTCCTCACACAAGAGCGCACCTCGATCCATTTATATGGCAAAAGCACTGTTCACCCCAACCGAAAAATGGGGCATATCATCCAATTACTGGGACCAGCCAACAAATCTTAAGCCCACATATATACAAATACTTTTTCACACTTTTCCCCTAAATGAACTGAAAAAACAACCTCTCCCCCCACACCGATATCCATCGGCTTCAAAAGCGCCCCTAACCTTTTAATTCGCCCCTGAAAGGGCGTGAAGCCCTCCTACAAGCTCCTTCTCTCTTAAAAACATCACCTCTTCCCCCTCCAAACCGCTTCATCCTACACGAACATCTCATCCGCCCTCAAAAACAAAGCTTCACTCCACACCAATATCCAAGCAGCACAACAAGCGCTCCCAACCCTTCAACTCCACTCCCTAGCTCTTCTCCCCTTCCTTTTCTCAAAAATATCCCCCGGCTAAAAATAATCCACCAGCCCCCAACTTCACTACCCCTCCACCTCCCACAGCATAAATATTCCCCTATAACATACGCAGCCCCTTCATTTTTCTTTTAATGCCAACCTTTAAGAAATAGACTAATTTATTGCACCCCCATAGATACCAATCCCCATGATTGCGCTTTTATTGTCTCTAGCTTCTCTTCTTATGTTCATTTTTTCACAAAAGCATCGTTTTGTTTTCCATAAAATTGCTGCAAAGAGGTAAAACGTATTACTCTCCCAAAACAACTCTCGAGAATTCGGCCCAATATCGGCCAGACAATAGCCCTCTCCAGCATAGCAACTTTCTTCTTTTTCTCCTCTCTCTTTTTCCTTCAACGGATAGAAGATTTTCTTCTTTCATTAATTCCCCCAACACATTCCTCGAAAAGGTTTCCTGAACTTCTCCCCAAAGGCTTAAGTTTCTTCTTTTCAGATCAATTTTTCTTCTCTTACAAAACCCTCCCTTTTTTAGTGCATCAATTTTTCCACCTTTTAATCCTGTTAAGACAATGAATTATAAGGCACATAATCACCGTATAATGCGCATTGATTTTATTGCATCTCGCACAATTCTTTATGAACTCCCCTTATCGTAAACGCACTTTGTTTACGCATATTCTTAACCACCCATAAGAGATTGTCTGTAACTCTCTAATCCTGCTCAGCAATGACATTCGTCACCCCCAACAGACCAGCGCTTCATGAAGTTCCCACAATTTTTCTCAATCCAAGCTTCTTTCAAGAGCACCTAATAATTTATAAATATAAATGTTTATTTTATTATCCTGATAAAGCTAAACTATACTTTTTAATAGGATCATTTTAACACTATCATTGCCTTTAAAACGCTTATTGTGGCAAAAAACACTTCATTTCTAACAATAATAAAACTTTAAATGAGGTACAGTCTGTTCTTCCCCAAAAACGTAAAGGGGGTCCATTTAGACACATGTTGTTCCTTTTTCTTTTAACTTTTCGTAAACCCATTGTTTTCGTAACGAAAATCCTGTCGATAGGCTTTTTATTAATGACAGGAATTCTTTGTCTAATATACCTCACAGGAGGAAGAGAAACACTGCCCCTATTGATCGGGATACCAATGATCATTACGTCAGCTCTCTTTGGCATTTGTAACATGTATATAAATTGGTATTATGACATACTTTTATTACGTCTATCGCCAGACAATGTGAAGCTTTCACTCTTTCAATAAACATCATCATAGACCATCCTTGGGAAGGTCAAATTTTTTCTGCAACATGGATATTAAAAAGGATTCAAACTATCCACATTCAAGAGCCAAAGTGTATTCTCAGTATACTGGCTCCCTTATTGGATAACTTGAATTCCCCATCTGCTCGACAATATCCAGCACTCCACCCACGTAGAAATAATTGGGTTGCAAAGAATCATAAACTATTGCCTTAAAAGAGAAATTTATGCATAATCTTTCACTCTAACCACACAGATTTAATCCCTCATTAAAAGTACCGAGCGCTCCGCTCCGTCCCTGATCTCCACATCAAAGATATAATTACAGGATATGATTACAGCACTAAGCTTATCCATTCCCAAACCAAATATCCTCTCACCCCTCACGTAAAATAAAAAGCCTCAAACAGAAGACACTTGTGTTGCCAATTTACGCACTTGTTTTAACACGCGCTTATTTTAAAGAAACATTTTGCCAATGCACATTGCCCCACCACTTCACAACAGCAGCCCCCGTCATAGAGCATAAAGCTCTCGATAATAGCTTAAACATTTATAGTGCACCACCCTCTTTAAACTTATGAAGCGTAAACACCAACGCCATCACACCGCTTTGTCAGCCCCCAATGTTACAACACTCTCTTGTACTTGAAAGCATTCATAAAAGACCGTTTTATTCCTTATCTTCAAGTATCTTTACCATAGATCAATCCCGCTTATGATATGCAAGCAGCGAATGCTATGCTTAAAGATACACAGATTTGCAATGAGAAAACCTTAAGACTATGCAAAACTCTTATTTTACTACGTTTTCTCTGAACAATAGAAATTTATCCTTATCAATTCATCATCTTTGTCATCATCATGCGGTTTATTTTTTAGGTTTTAAGAATAAGCCTTAAGAATATCCTCACACACGAACAAAAAACACCTCATGTTATAAATTTTACATGAGCCTTACTTAACGATGATATTTTACGAAAAAACAGGATTATTTTCTCACAAATAGGAAGCTTTTACTTTTTTCCACTCTTTGTGCTTTTTTGTGTCCTTCTTTACGAGAAATTTTTTACCTTCAAGGCCAACCCTTAACACACCCTAAGGAATTTGTAAGGGATATACCCTTGACAAGAATAAGACTTCTTGTTAAATCTCTCCTACTTTTTTGCAATTTTCACTTATCGTTGTGCTAATGAAGTGGTTAATGCGTACCTTAAGAGTGCGCTTTTCTTTTTGTGATCACAGTGAAAAAGTGTATCGTGTGATGTTATCATGCAAGTACGATATCGCAATGCAATGCTCATAGAGTAAGCAGTCTATTGGGGTTGTAATATTGTATTTTCGTGTTTTAATATTGTATTATAGTATTGTGTTACGTAAACTATTTAAACGGTGAATATGATGAAAATTAAAAATTCGCTTAAAGCACTAAAAGAGCGCCACCGTAACAATCGTTTGGTGCGTCGTAAGGGTCGTGTTTATATTCTTAATAAAACGAACCCACGTTTTAGAGCACGTCAGGGCTAATTCTTTTAGGACTAATTTCTTTAGGATCAATGTTTTTATGCCTACTTTGATTGTAGGCTTAAAAAAATTTATTGCGTTTTTTTGGTTATAAGTCCGTTGATTACAAGTCTAGTATTTGATAATATTTGGTGATTTATCTTTTGGGGGCTTGTTTTTATGGATTTTTCTATTTTTTTTAAAGCCTTTCGATTTTTTCAGCTGCGTTTTTTCTGTATTTTTCAGCGCGCGTTTTTTCTTTTTTTTGTTGGCGTTTTTTGTTTTGTTCCCTCGAGCTATGGGCAAAATCCTCCTTCTCTTCCTGAAGATCGGCCTTCTCCACAATCGCTTTTACCGTTAGATGATCTTATTCCCAATTCTCCTCCCCCTTCCTCAACGCCCTCCGATTCTGATTCCTCGGCGGTTATTCTTGAAGATCTTGACAAAGAGCAGCTTTCCCATGTTGACAGAGTTAAGCAGCGCAAAGAAGCAGAAATTTCACGTTTACTCAAAGAATTGAAATATTGTGCTGATGTTGCTAAAGCGAAAAAGATCAGTCAACAACTTCAACATTTATGGTCCCAATCGGGGAGTGAGACGATTGATCTTTTAATGTCATGGGCTGAAAATGCACTCAACAGCGATGATTATGGACTTGCGCTTGATTATATTGACAATGCTCTTGCACTTTTACCTACTCATGCTGAAGCTTGGATAAGACGCGCTTGGATTCACATTCAACTGAACGATTTCAAACTTGCCCTGCTTGATCTCAACCATGCTCTTGAACTTGAGCCGCGCAATTATAGTGCTTTTTTTGAACTTGGCGTTGTCATGGAAGCAACGGAGCGTCCAAAACTTGCTCTTAAAGCTTATGAAACAGCATTGGATTACTATCCACAAATGCGCAGGATACAAAAGCGCGTGCAAGCTCTATTAGACGAACAATCACCCCAAGCTCTTTAAAACCATTCAAGAACAAGACACTTTACGGCATCCTTTCAAACCTAGATAAGACGGCAAAAACCTGTTTCACATTCCACTCAATAAACTGCCCCTGCTTATAACCACACCATCACCCCCCCACACAATTGACAGTGCCTTTTTTTGAAACTTAGCCATTACCATGGAAGCAACAGAGCGTCCAAAACTTGGCTCTTAAGATTGATGAAACAGCATTGGATTACACTCCACAAATGCGCAGGATTCAAAAGCGCGTGCAAGCTCTATTAGACGAACAATCACCCCAAGCTCTTTAAAACCATTCAAGAACAAGACACTTTACGGCATCCTTTCAAACCTAGATAAGACGGCAAAAACCTGTTTCACATTCCACTCAATAAACTGCCCCTGCTTATAACCACACCATCACCCCCCCACACAATTGACAGTGCCTTTTTTTGAATTTGGACCTTTTTTGTATTGAAGGCATCTTCCAAACACTGCCAATATGCCCCTTACAGAATTTCTTCTCATAGCAAGCATACGGGCTTCACGCCTAAGTCCTCTTCAGCCGTTTCTTCTTTTCACACCTTCCATCATGGATAAAAAAAATTGTAAACACGATCCTCAAAAAATACTTTTTGAAAAAAGCTTAAAACATCGCTTAGCGCCTCTAATAAACTATCACCGTCTGTTTTTTATTTATGAGCTTCAACCATATAGCAGCACATACCGTATCAGCTCTCCTCCACCCCTCAAAGTTGATAAAACAGCCCTGAAATATGGCTTCACAAAGCAAAAACTTCAAAGGTGCAACACCAATTCAACCAACATCCTTGAATAAGAAATATTCCTTTCAAAACTCCTCCAAGCATTACCACGAAACATAAAAATCAAGCACTGTCGCAAAAGAGCCAATCAAGCCATTGCCAATAAACCGTTCTGCGTCACTCAATCACCCACCCCCACTCATATTTTTTGCTTTTTTACTTTGAATAAGCCATCCATCATACAGCCATTTCGAGCAACCACCGACAATATCATCAATCTCTCCTGAAATACTTTATGAAAAAGAAGAGAGCGAAGTTATTTTATCTCTAGCAGAAGCTCTGAAATTGTTTTATATTAAGGAGGGTGTTCTGCGCTTCTCGACAGGAAATAACGTATTCCTGAGACCTTAATGATCTCCAAGGGAGCTGTCCCTGATCAAGCCCGTGGGCTTTTTCATATGGCGCCCACCTATTTGTATAGGTTCCCGGGATCAGCTTTTTCCATCGGCTGTTGTGGATCACCCTTTATTTATATAAATTTTTTACATCAAATTTTTCCAGCTAAAATTGAGAGCGTCCTTTTACATAAGACCAATGACGATACTCTCTTTTCAAGAAATAAAAATTACGATAGGCTTTATTTATAAAACAGACAGCACTTACAAAATAATCCCCTCTATGAATCTGCTTCATCCCTTCGCACACAGCAACGCAAAAGCGGCTTGTTGCACCAAGATACCCCCTAAAGAGCACACACTTTTTTTCATGCTTTTTTTTTCATGAGCACAGCTCTTGTCCATACAGAGATTTACAAAACGCCAACAATGGATAAAATACCAGCATCTTATAAAACAATTGACGAGACAATGACAAATAATCCCCTCTATGAATCTGCTTCATCCCTTCGCACACAGCAACGCAAAAGCGGTTTATCGCGTCGTGATGCTCTTTTAACAGAAGAGCGTGCACTCTTTTCGCAGCGTGCTTGTTGCCACTTTATTGAATACCTTGAAAAGAAGGGAACCGATTTTTCACGCCTCATTTTAGCAGGCTATTGGCCCATTAAATCGGAAATTGACCCGCGTCCTTTACTGGATGCTGTAGCGTTACGCGGTGGGCATTTAGCCTTACCAGCAGTTCTTGATTCCACCACCATGATTTTCCGTGCATTTTCGCCCAGCACGATTTTAGAGCCCATGCGTTTTGGCACCTTTGGTCCGAGTGCAGACAATGACGTTGTTGCCCCCAATAATATTATTGTTCCGCTTTCTGCGTTTGATCGTCAATGTCACCGTCTTGGCTATGGAGGAGGATACTATGACCGTGCTGTTGCAGCTCTTGAAAAACAAGGGCATCAAATGATATTATGGGGCATAGGATTTTCATGTCAGGAGGTTTCCTCTATTCCCGCAGCAGAACACGATCTACAGGTACAAGGAATTTTTACAGAAAAAGGTTTCTTAAAATGTTAAAATGTGATTAAAGCGCCTATGCGTTTTTTATTTTTAGGTGACATTGTTGGTAGCACAGGCTGTAAAGCTGTTTTTGAATACCTTCCTCAACTGATTGAGAAATGGCAGCTTGATTTTGTTGTGGTAAATGGTGAAAATGCCTCTGGTGGTTTTGGTCTCACACAAGAAACGTATCAAGATCTTTTGATGACCGGTGTTGATGTTGTCACCACAGGTAATCATGCTTTTTCTCACAAAGAAGCATTGCAGTATGCCCATGAGAGTGATCGTTTTTTACGCCCTGCCAATTTTTCGAAAGAAACTCCTGGAAAAGGTTCTGGTGTTTTTACGGCAAAAAATGGCGCCCGTGTTCTTGTCGCCAATCTGTTGGGCAACGTTTTTATGCCGTGTAAAGTAGAAGATCCATTTGAAACAGCGGAAAATATTCTGCTTGCCTGTTCGTTGATGGAGCAAGCCGATACGATTATTTTTGACTTTCACGCAGAAACGACAAGCGAGAAGCAATGTTTTGGCCATTTTCTTGATGGTCGTGTGAGTGTTATCGTTGGCACCCATACGCATATTCCCACGGCTGACGCGCAGATCTTAGAAGGTGGGAGCGCCTATTTAACAGATGCAGGCATGTGTGGAGATTATAATTCATCTCTTGGAATGGATAAAGAAGAACCCTTACACCGTTTTCTTTATAAGACGAAGCAAGATCGTTTTGAACCGGCATGTGGTCCTGCCACCCTTTGTGGTTTAGCGGTTGAGATTTCAGATCGCACCGGTTTAGCAGAAAAGGTCTCAGCGGTACGGATTGGTCCTCATTTAAAGCCTGAAGTTCCGGATTTTTGGTAGCTTCTTTTAAGCCACCTCTTTGATAGTTTCTTTCCAAGATTTTCTTTTGAGAACTCTATTTGGCAAGACGACTTTTCCAGCCCTTCCCAAATCCCTACTAAAAACACCCCGCCCTCCAATTTACCTAATACAGCAACTCTTCTAGCACAAATAAGTCACTCTTTTAAAAAAAATAAAGGATAAAGGATAAAATTTTTCGTGATTTTTAAAACGATGAGAAGGAGGTTTTATTTGGACATTTCTGCGGGGGGGGGGAGGAGAAATGCTAACCCCCTTCTCTAGAAAAAGCTTTATATAATAATTTATTATTTAGCAAGAGCCTCTTTAATCTTTTTTTGATTCTAACGAAAATTTAATCTTAAAATTGCTTTCTGCTTTTTAGGTTTGAGCTCTCTAAAACTTTTCAAAAGAATGTGCTCTTCTTTACTTGCGATCCCTTCATCACAGCAATACAAGGCATTTTCTTTTGTTGAGAGATCGGAGTAGAAAAAAGAAATGGGAACATTGAGAATATCAGCAATTTCCTGTAAACGCCCCGCTCCTATACGATTAGAGCCTTTTTCATATTTTTGGATTTGTTGAAAAGTCACACCTAACTGGCTACCTAATTTCTTTTGCGACATTCCCAGCATTGCTCTTTTAAAGCGAATTTTTCTGCCTATCGAAATATCGTTAAAGTGTGGATTTTTAGTTTGCACGTCAAGCTCCCCTGCCGGTTGCGAGCGCCTCTTATGCGTATTCTGGGAGTCAAAAACACTGAGTTCAGTCAGCTTTTTTGCTTTTAGTGCTAGAGAGCACCTAGACATAGCAAAAACTCCCAGAATTCCGGGATACCTACAAGAGTAGGCTAATCTTATGTACTGAACTTTAGGGGTTTTGAATCCCTCTTGATCGTTGCGTAGACGACCAAAGTCACCCTTTAAGGTATAAAGGAATTGAAGAAGATTAACAATAAAATTTAAAACAGTCTTTATTTGTATTTTTATAAGAGGCAGATAACCTCTCATTTTTGATTAAATTATGTGTGAACGAAGTGAGCTCTATTTATTGAAATAGGTATAAGATCATAATCAGGAGATGCTAGACGTAGTAAAAACCTTTCATAGGCATCATTAGCAAACAAGCAAAGAAATATCATGATGATACCACCAATGACCCTTGCTGTTTGGTGTTCATAGGGTGCTGCTCCTGCCGTGTATCCGAAAAAAAGAAAAAATAGGAATAAAGCCAAGCCACCAGCAAAGAAGTTTAAGAAGGCAAAAACTGGTTTACGAATGAATAATAAAATAAGGAAGATTGCGTAAAGCAACCTTTTAAATATCACAGCCAATATTCTACGTATTGTTTTAAATATCCAAACGAATATTCTACGTGTTATGTTGAACACCCCACGCATTATAATTGATAAGATACTCTTTTTATGTCTTAATTTTTTTGGTGTTTGTATTCTTAGCAGAAAGATCGTTTATGACTCCCCCATTTTCAAGCCACTATATTATAAAATATGTATTATAAAAATGATTTATCTCTAATTATATCATCCAAAAATACAACAATACTTTATTCATTTTAACTAAAAACAAGTGCTTTATTAAGAAGAAAAGCTATTTTCATTAGCAAGAGCTGTTAAATCCTTACGTCTAAAATAGATAGAGCGTCCACAACGAACAGGTGGTTGCCCTTGCATAAGAATAATCTGTTCGTCTTTTCGCATTTCTTGTGTTATTTCATGTGGATATATTAAAGGTCTATGCTGGGTGTTTATATTTTCTGTCCCTCTTGTATGGAATCCTCCTAGAGGTTTGCTTGAATCTTTCACTTCAATGGTCATTTGACCACATGCCTTAGATATATTTTCAGCAGTTTTAATATCTTTTATTGCGGCATAGCTTACAAAAGCACAATTTTCAAACCATGTCATAACGCCTGACGAACCGAAATAGTGTTCTATTTGATCTACAGACTTGTAAAAAAGCATGAGAGATATACCATATTTGCGTCCATGATCACGTGCTTCTTCTAAAATGTTCATATATCCTAAAAGATCAGCATTATCTAAAATAAAGAGCGCTCTTTTTGCATAATTACCATTAGCGGCTTCCATAGCTCTGAGAAAAGAGCCAACAAGGACACGCCCAACACCTGGATAAGATTTTAAAATTTTTGAGGGGATATTTAGAAAAATATCAATATTTCCCTTTGTTATATCGGTAGTTTTAAAATCATGACCACTGATAAGGTTTGCATAGTTAGAGAGTGAAAGCCATTGTATATCTTTTGCAGCAGTAGAATAGACATCTGAGAAAGTTTGTTCAGCCATATTTGTAAACACCCCAAGGGTTTCACGAATAAATTGGGATGGAGAATTTGATCGTATAGATTGCAATTTTCCAATCACGGATGGTTCTGGCATTGACATGATCGTATGAAGGGTTTTTAAGTTTTTTTCCTTTAATGTGTATTCATCAGAAAAGACAATATGCGCAAGTAGTCCTGTTAACAAATTATGTGCCTGTAATACAAAAAATTGATCAGTCGAAGTTGATTTGTCGTTTTCAGAAAGAAGGAGTCTAGCAACTTCAACCAACCCCGCTTCTCTTTCATAAAGGGGTAGATTTTCATCTAACAGCCAATCTAAAGGATTAAAAGTTTCCGTTGAAGAACCATGAGGATCAAGAACGTATACTTTTCTGTTTGACAGCTGCCTTGTTTTTTTTACCATTGGAGCGACTTCAGTTGAAGGGTCAAAAACGATCAGTGGACCGGAATATTTGAGACAAGTTGGAATAACATTACTGGTTGTTTTATAACTACCAGAACCAGCAAAAAATAACATATGGGTTGAATCAAAATTGAGTTTGTATGTCAACAATGGCTGGCGACCACCTTTTCCCCATGTTGTTTTGTCTTTAGGATTAAAAGGGACATCTTTAACAATATCTTTGTCGACTCTATAGCGCTCTCCTATGACGACTTCACCATCACGAGGAAAAATCTTTTCAAGGCGTTTCATACTCATCCATTGAACACCACCAAAGATCGTATTTTTTGAAATTTTCAAAGGTGAAGCTTTAGGTAATGATAGTTTTATCGTGTAACCAAGGATAATAACGCCAATAACAACACCCCCTAAAACCATCCTATCAAAGAAAGGAAAAACATCCGCCCATGTCATATTATTTTGACCTACATAGGGACTAAGTCTGATATATTCATTTGCACTATAATAAGTTGCAAACAAACCAAAGATGATCATGGATGAAATAATGATATTTTTTCTGGTATGCCTTTTTTGTAATAAGATGAATGAAGAACATGAAAGTGCAATAAGGATTAAAATATCCAGTGGCTTTGATCTTACAAACCAATAAGCATCAGGCGTCGTTCCATTTTCTGTAATGTTATTGATGGTTATATTGACCAAAAAAGCTACAATGATTGAAAAGATGAGTGGCAATGCTAAAAATATAATCTGTTTTTTGTCTAATTTATTGACCATTTTCCCCCTGCATACCAGAAAAAGCTTCTCTTCCTATTTTTTCGAAATTTTTGAATTTTTATCAAGTTTTGAAACGTAAAGCAAACCATCTTAAGATGAAAGACTTATCTGCCTCTCTAAGACGGGCTTTTATAAAAAGCTCCCTTAAACTAATTTTTTCAAGAATTTTTCCAAAGTTTCTTTGATGCTTCACGCGCTATTTAAATTTCTTACTTAACTCTTTTACGACACTGTATATGCTTCTTAACAGAAAAAAAACCAATAACAATACGCATTAGTGTTCACTGAAAAAAAAGCGCGGTTTATCATGTTGTGCCGTAAAACATTGTTGTTTAGAGCCGTGATATAAGGCATGTAAAACTTTCCATATTAAGTGTTTTTAGAGTGTGTAATAAATGGGCATGGCTTGCCCCGTAACGCCCTTTTTAAAGTGAACCACATGAATGGGTCAGGAGTAGGTCACCCCCCCCCAACAGAATCCGGACTGTTTACAGAGCAGCCTTTAAGTCAGGAATATGCATCCTTTAGTGCGTAGAGCGGGAGGAAATCAAACACAAAATTGCTTTCTGTTTTTTAGGTTTGAGCTCTCTAAAACTTTTCAAAAGGATGTGCTCTTCTTTACTTGCGATCCCTTCATCACAGCAATACAAGGCATTTTCTTTTGTCGAGAGATCCGTATAGAAAAAAGAAATGGGAACATTAAGAATATCGGCAATTTCTTGTAAACGCCCAGCTCCTATACGATTAGAGCCTTTTTCATATTTTTGGATTTGTTGAAAAGTCACACCTAACTGGCTACCTAATTTCTTTTGCGACATCCCGATCATTGTTCTTTTAAAGCGAATTTTTCTGCCTATCGAAATATCGTTAAAGTGTGGATTTTTAGCTTTCACTTCAAGCTCCCCTGCCGGTTGCGAGCGCCCTCGCATTGGTATTCCGGGAGTCTGAAAGTACTGAGTTCAGTCAGCTTTTTTTGCTTTTAGTGCTCATCGCACCTGGACATGGCAAAAACTCCCGGAATCCCGGGATACCTACAAAAGTAGGCTAATCTTATGTACTGAACTTTAGGGCTTTCAGACCCTACTGATCGCTGCGTAGACGACCAAAGTTACTCTTTAAGGTATAAAGCAATTTCAGGAAATTAGCAATAAAATTTAAAAACAGTCTTTATTTTATGAGCTCCACCCCCGCCTCTCAAACTTTTATGCCCGCTCGTAAAAACTCCAAAACCATGAAATAAAACCCACGTTTATTGAGAGGACTAATAACCCTTTATTTTTGAGATCAAGCCTCCCAAAAGCACACCTAACAACATATCACCCCCTCCCAAAGCCATTTTTGAGAGACATCTTACAGATTTACACTGTGATACGTTGGATTTTTGCGCCACAACGAGCCGATTTTTCTTCTAATCTCTCAAATCCACGATCAAGATGATAAACACGATTGACGATTGTTTCTCCCTTTGCTACCAATGTAACAAGAGTAAGAGGGCTGCAATCACAAGAGAAACAACAAGCACGCAAATCCGTCGCCATGACAGGAGCCCCCCTTGCAAATTCTCTGTTCCATGAGATAGTTGCCCTCTCGCCCATCAAGCTTTATTTGCGCCCTCAAGCGATTGAGTTCTTGAACATGCATAAAACGATCTTCGAAAACCGTCTCTGTAATATGCGCGATTCCTTCAGCCCGTGTCATGCACCCCGCGTCATGAGCGCCATGAACAAAACTTAGACAATAATCACGAGCCTCCTCAAGAGTGAGAGAAGCAAAACTTTACACGAAAGAAAAACCATTCCGAAAAGAAAACAGCAGCCACAAAAGCCATACCCTTGAAAGATGGAGATTTGAAAGAACTATTGAGAAAATCATCAAGAATGTACGGCTCCAAAATTCCACAAGCAAGAGAGTAAACCATTAAAAATGCACCAGCCAAGCCCAGCGCCCCAAGCCCAGCCCCTCCCAACAAGCAAACATTGTGTTAAAACGCCCCCAAGCAATCGCCCCCCCTCAACCACAGCGCAAAGCATTCAGCATATCTTTGAAAGCTTTACACTGTGATGCGTTGGATTTTTGCGCCACAACGAGCTAATTTTTCTTCCAATCTCTCAAATCCACGATCAAGATGATAAACACGATTGACGATTGTTTCCCCCTTTGCTGCCAATGTAACAAGAGTAAGAGGGCTGCAATCACAAGAGAAACAACAAGCACGCAAATCCGTCGCCATGATGAGGCCCCCTTGCAAATTCTCTGTTTTATGAGATGCGTTGCTCTCTCGCCCATCAAGCTTTATTTGCGCCCTCAAGCGATTGAGTTCTTGAACATGCATAAAACGATTTTCGAAAACCGTCTCTGTAATATGCGCGCTTCCCTCAACCCCGTGTCATGAAAGCATGCCGCCCACACAACAGCCACCCCCCAAGCAACCTCTCAAAGCCATTCTTTGGAGCATATCTTTGAAAGCTTTACACTGTGATACGTTGGATTTTTGCGCCACAACGAGCCAATTTTTCTTCTAATCTCTCAAATCCACGATCAAGATGATAAACACGATTGACGATTGTTTCTCCCTTTGCTGCCAATGCTGCAATCACAAGAGAAACAGAAGCACGCAAATCCGTCGCCATGACAGGAGCCCCTTGCAAATTCTCTGTTCCATAGACAGTTGCCGTCTGCCCATCAAGCTTTATCTGTGCTCCTAAGCGATTGAGTTCTTGAACATGCATAAAACGATTTTCGAAAACCGTCTCTGTAATATGCGCGATTCCTTCAGCCCGTGTCATGAGCGCCATGAATTGCGCTTGGAGATCAGTTGGAAAAGCAGGATAAGGTCCTGTTTTAATATCAACGGGCATAATTTTGGTGTTCTTTGGATTTCGCTTAATATGAATTCCTTGAGGTTCTATTTGAATCTCGAGTCCTGTTTTTTGGAGCACCTTAAGCACTTTTGTGAGATGATTAGGATTTGCATTTTTAAGAAAGACATCTCCTCCCGTCATAGCAACAGCCATTGCATATGTTCCCGCTTCGATTCGATCAGCAATAACGCGTACTCTAGCACCGTTGAGTTTTTTAACCCCTTCAATTGTAAGCGTTGTTGTTCCTTCACCGGTTATTTGAGCCCCCATAGCATTCAGGGTTCGAATAAGGTTTGTCACTTCTGGCTCACAAGCTGCATTCTCAAGAGTGGTTGTTCCCTTTGCCATTGTCGCCGCCATCAGCAGCACATGGGTTCCACCAACAGTGACTTTAGGGAAACGATAGTGAGCACCTTTTAACCCCTTTAGCGCTTTTGCATGAACATATCCATTTTCGATCGTAATCTGTGCGCCTAAAGTTTTAAGTCCCTCAAGGATAAAATCGACAGGTCTTGTTCCAATAGCGCATCCTCCAGGAAGCGAAACATAAGCCTCTGCGCATCGTGCAAGCAGAGGTCCGATAACCCAAAAGCTTGCACGCATTTTTTTCACCAGTTCGTATGGTGCCCGTGTTGTGGCTATTTTTTGCGCCGTAAAATGAATTGTTCTTGAATTCACACATTCATCGTTAAACTCTTGTCCATCAACGGCATATCCAACACCATGATTATTGAGAATACGAATAAGCAATTCAACATCGGCCAGATGCGGAATATTTTCTAAAGTGAGCGTTTCTTCTGTCAGCAGCGCCGCAATCATAAGAGGCAATGCAGCATTTTTTGCCCCAGAAATAGGAATTGTTCCTTGAAGTTTTTTTCCCCCAACAATTTGAATAGAATCCATCGTGTTTTCCCTCTTTTCCTTTGTGCCTGCCCTTCCAAAGGATTATCCCCCTTCGGGAAGTTATGCTTTATTAATCGTTTTAGAACGCATTCTAACTATGAGAACAAATTATTGAGAAGTTTGGTTGCAAAAATTTACTAAAAAACATTTTTTTGCATTTTAGAGCTCTGGTTGTGCTCTTTTTCGGCTTTGCTCTTTTCGACGTTTCAGGTTTTGACGCAATTGTTGTGCCAATCTTTCTTGACGTCGTTTTGCTTTTTCATCTTGATGATTAATTTCATTTTGTTTTTGTTTTTGATGCATTTGTGTCATTGCGCAACCTTTTAAACAGTGTTGAGCTTCTATCCAAGCAACTCATAACCTTAAATATTTAAGCATATAAGAAACATATGTCATGACATAAGATACGTTTTCTTGCAAGAATATACAAATGTTCTCTTGCCTATTTTCTGACAATATGGCACAAGACAGCGCAAAGATTGAAAAGGGCTGCGGTAGCTCAGTGGTAGAGCACTCCCTTGGTAAGGGAGAGGTCGAGAGTTCAATCCTCTCTCGCAGCACCATTTTATTCTTCTTTTGCCTCTCTCTTCTTGCCCTTATAAGTCTTCCCTATAAGCCTAAATCTTTTCCCCAACCTTCATCGGCTTCATCAAATCCTCCATCCTTTAAACCATGCGCTTCAATAGCCTCAAAATCAGTAGCTTCAAAATCAAGAGCCTCAATGCCACGCTTAATCTCTAAAATGCCTTACGAACGGCTTTTGAAATTGACCGCCCCCAAAGAATATCCCCCCACCCCTTGCCTCCCTCCCCTTTCCTTGCCTCCCCTTTCCTTGCCTCCCCTCTCTTTCATTTCTGTAAGATTGTCCCCCTATCCTTCTCTTTACCAAGCCTCACTGTTGCAACAGCTCTTAGCACTTGAGACGGTATAGGCATTTTTATTTTTTCAATATTTTATTTCTTGAATATTTTTCCCCACAAGCTCACCCTGTTTGTAATATGCAAACAAACGATTTTACTTGATTCAATATAAGAGCGTCTGAATAAGAAGGTTTGAAATAAGAACATCTCACACTATTTCAGGCTCTCATTGAAATTCAAATTGAATCTCAATAATGAATTATTATAAACTCATTGTTTGAACATATCCCATTGATACCTTTATCCGACCCAAAACGAATAATCTTATCTTTCTAGCCTCTCTATCCACCTCAAGCAACACAAGTATTCCCTGTAAAAATTAGAATAAGCTTCATCGATCCTATTCGTCATTTACAACAAATCTAACAGAGCCATTTCCAGAACCTCCTCTCAACGCCTTTCCCATTCTCCCCACCCCTTACCAAAAGCAAAAACCAAACAGTGATAAAATCCCCCTCAATAAAGCTTTCAAGAAGCCACCCCACGCTCCCATATGGCAAAAATCCCATATACCAGACATCCCATATGGCAGAAAATTGAGAGCCTGCCTTTTCAAAGAAGATCCCTCATTACCAATTTTATACACTATGATTTTCCACGTGTTCTAAGCCTCCCTCTTTCAACACGCATCTTTTTTATACGAATACTTTGATTGATACAGATAGCGTTATTCCTCTTGCATAAGAATCCGAAGAGCAAAAAATTCTCTCCCCCTCTATTCTATTGAAATCAATCACTCCTCTTCGCTTACAGTTCACAAACAGAAAGATCCGTATGGCGAGAAACTTTCCAAGAAAAGCATATCTCTTCGTAAGAAGCCTCCCAGTAAACGAGATTATGAATCGTCTCAAGAGCTACAGCCCATGCCGCAATTTTGGCAACGGGCCCCCAATAGTACCAACTTACTTTTTCATAAAGTAAGATAGGGTGCGCAATGTTTATAATCTACAGGGTTTTATAACCTCTGGGGTTTATAATTTACGGGGCTTGACCGTTATACCCCTCACGATATTATTCACAAGCGGCAGTATGAAATTTATGAACGCCGGCATAAAATGGCTGTGAAATGAGCTTAGAGCGAGATATCTTTATTAAAACAAGTGCGTGAATGTACAACAACAACAAGTATATTTCATTTGGAGTATTTTGGATATTGCCTACTCTCCCCACCCTAGGACAACCATTTTGTCTACAGATCCCCTTATATATTCTGCATATTTTCTGCTGTCATATCTCCTCCAATAAGCTAAAACCCCACATATGCGGGGTTTTAGCCAGTACCACACCTTTATTTAGACACATTATGATCACTATAACCATTTTTATTAAATACGTTTTTACGTATATTTTCAACACAAAAATAACACATATTGATTTATTTAACAGAAATCAATTAAATATTCATGATAATCATTAAAAGTTACAATGATGAAATTACTATTCAGAACGTACGTCATAATATTTATAACGTTTTTTTCTGTATTCATATTATTGGGTTGTACTCAAGTAAGCGATCTCGCTGAATACGATAGGCTTTACCAAAAATATGTCCATGAAAATTACACTCCTTTAGCATATTCTCAGAAATTAGAAAAAGCAAAAAAAGAGGTAGAATATTTAAAAGCGTATATGGAATGGACTGTAGACATACCCCATGACAAAAGTCAATTTTGGAGGCATTTAATAACATTGCCCAGTAATCCTCCAGAATTCAATATTTTTAAACATTATCACATATTGCTTGTTTTTTGTGGACGTTTTTTTGATTTATGGCAAGGTGATAAAACGATGCCCACACTTACCTTTAACGACTTACCAACAAGACTGAAGGATTTTAAAGCTAACGGGATGAAATACAGGAAAAATTGGGATTATATAGAAAATATTTTCCTCAAAGCAAAGTTTGAAACAAACTTTGATGATCCAATGTTTGCGTACGCAGAAAAATTTTTGGATTCCCCTAATGGCATTAGTCGAAAAGAACAAACTCTCCAGACAGAGCTGCTCATAATAGGCAATGAACTCACTCGTTTTAGAAACACAGCAACAATGTGCGTTATGGCTAGAGAGGTATACCTTGCCATGATGCCCAAAGAAAATGTAAAACCGCCCGTAAGATATAGCACTTTTGAAAAATGGAAGCAGTATTTAAAAAATCTTTAAACGGATCATAAAATGCCTTTCAAAATACTTCTAAAGAACCATTAAGCCCCCCTCACAATGACTATAATCAGGCACAAAGAGGGTATAAAAAACAATGTTAATTAAACAGTCTTTATTGAGAAGCGTCTTAATTATCGCTCTTTTAACAACGCATCTTTTTTATTCTTCAAAGGGATATACTCATTCGAATGAAGTGTTCTCTTCAAAAGAAATTACAGAAAGAGAGAGTTTCTTCCGCATTTTCCTTGTTAATGGAAGTCGCTGGTGGGAAGAAAAATTCTACCAAATTCTCTGGATAGAAAAAACATTTTTTTTGGAAAACAAGCAGCAGTTATCGCAACCGCTCTATGAAAAACATGTCAATATAATAAAAAAATGGCAGAATATAATCAAAAAACGACATCATGTATTTAATACTCTGTGCACCCTTATAGAATTAGAAATAGATGCAATGCGACATGTGAATGAAGCAAAACACTCTCATAAGCATACACATCTCTCAAACCTTATGAAACACATAGAGACATATCAAGAGCGTATAGTTAAAAACAAGAAAGAACTTGAGAAACTTGATCATGAAATTGAGATCTTATACAAAGTTATCATAGAATATACAAAATTACCATAAACTTTGATCTATTCATTCCATAACTTTATGAAAAGTGCTTCTCAAAGGATATCTTTTATTTTCAAGCACTTTGAACTATCTATCGCCATCTTTAGATACAGAGTGCCAAAGTACAGTAACGTTATCATACAATTTGTTGTATTTTACCAACACAAAATAACACATATTGATTTATTCAACAGAAATGACTTATAAAAGCTCATCAGAAACAAACGACAATAAATACCTTATGTTTAAACACTTTATTTTCTTCGCTATCGTAATAAGCGCTGTTTTATTTACGCATCATACAACGAGTGGATGTACAACAGATGGTCTTTTTGTTGGAAGTACTTCTCCGATCAATTGTATTTCAAAAGAATATATAAGACAGAAAATAAAAAAGAAGCTATTAGAAAAAGAACGCGAAAGAGAATGGTTAGAGCTTGAACAATTTTCTGTTAGCGCTTGTCCAGGTGGAAAATTTCCTGTTTATTATGGCTTTTCTATTATCGATTGTGTTTCAGAGGAAGAACTAAAACAAAATCGTCTTAATCAAAATCATTTTAATAATGAAATTAATATAATGAACTTATTCCTGCAATGGTTTATCGTAGCATTCGTAATAACAACGATAATGTCTGTTCCCATAAGTTTACTTTGGCGTTTTAGATTTAAGGTTCCTGCCTGTTTATTTACAATAATGACAACCTTGGCTATTATTGCCGTCCCTTTTACATTTGATTTATCGTCTCTCTTTTAATCTATTTTTGTAAAAAATATTTCTAAGATATTAAAAACACCCTGCATTTTTAAGCGTTTTGAACTGTATCTCCTCTCATCTAGATACAGTATAATCACTATAGCCATTTTCATTAAACATGTTTTTGCACATATTTCTAACATAAAAATAACACATGTCGATACATTCAAAAGAGATCAATTAAACGATCTTATAAAATAAGAGCAATACACAAAGTGGCTGTATTTAATGATAGTAAATGAAGACGATTATTATGGAATTCTTGGTGTAAGCTACGAATGCAACGCTAAACAGATAAAATCTGCTTTTCGTAAATTAGCTCTGCAATACCACCCTGATCATAATTCTAGTACCGAAGCAGAACAAAAATTCAGAAAAATTTGTGAAGCCTATGAAGTTCTTAAAGATCCTCAAAAGAGAGCTGCTTACAATCAGTTCTATCATAAAACTTTTAAAGATAATGACAAGGCTTCTGAAATTAGTAGAAAGCAAGAGAACAGACGACAAGATAATACCGAGCATGTAATTGGTAGTATCATGAATGTAATTTTCATTATTTGTGGAATAATACCTATATTTCGTTTTTTACGTGGAATATACCACTAGGAATAATAAGTATAGGGTTATTAATTTTCATCAGTATAAAAGGATATTTGGTAAATATTGGTGCATTTATCTTCGGGATCATACTAATATCATTTATCAAAGTTATATGGAGAAGTATCTATTGATCAGTGCTTTTGAAGAGCTTTAAGATCAGTCCCGCAGTGAATTCACAAGGTGTGGTAATTTTTGATTTTCTATAACAAGGTAGTGTAGAAAAACATAAAGATTATAATGTCTCTATCCGTTCTTTTCTTATTCTCCCGTTTCCTCCACCCCTCTATTTTTTTCCACAACCTGCCCCCCAATCTTTTCCCCAACAAGCCCACTTGACTCCACACAGACTTTTTCTCATGCCCCTACATCCTTTTCCATGTCGGCTAAAAAAAATCCCCCAAGCCCCCGCAAAGCTCTCTCCCCCCAAGAACGAAAGCATAACGTACACCATTGTCACAGCAATGAAAAAGCAATTGGCCCATCATTGCCACTCCCCCACAGTACTCACCACAAAAGCACCCAAAATCACACCACCATATCTCTAAACAACTTGGCCTTACTCCCCATTCTCGTTTTCCCCTCCAACAATACCGCGCCGCCTTGCATGCGCTCCAAGCACCCTTTCTTCCCACATTTTCCCACCATGCCTTTCACATTCATGACCAAGCTCTTTGCGCTCCCTGCACTCTTTGCGCTCTTTGCTTGCACCCTCCTCCAACACAAAAACCAGCTCTTTTCCTCCTTGAACGTGCCTTTTTATAGGTTGGAACCTGTCTGCACTGCTGCTTCCCTTCCCCCTAAACCTCATTTTTGTTCTCTAGCATGCTTTCGTGTCACTCCAAGTCACAGGATAACGACCTGCCCCCTTCATCCCCACTATTTCCTCCTCATCCCGCTCCAACATTTCTCTTCCCAAAGCCGCGTATCTCCCCCTTTTCCATATCGGCTAAGAAAATCCCCCAAGCCCCCGCAAAGCTCTCTCCCCCCAAGAACGAAAGCATAACGTACACCATTGTCACCACAATGAAAAAGCAACTCAGCCCTTTCATTGCGGCTCCCCCCCCCCAACACTCACCACAAAAGCACCCAAAATCACAGCCTCCATACCTCTGAACACTTAGCCTTACTCCCCATTCTCGTTTTCCCCTCCAGCATACCGCGCCGCCTTGCATGCGCTCCAAGCACCCTTTCTTTCCCCATTTTCCCACCATGCTTTCACATTCATGACCAAGCTCTTTGTGCTCCCTGCACTCTTTGCGCTCTTTGCTTGCACCCTCCTCCAACATATGCTTTGCTCTTTTCCCCCTCTGCTCTTTCCTTTTTATAGAACTTTGCCTCTCCTCAACGCTACACAAGATCCCTTTCTTGCCCGCCTCATTCTTGTTTTGCCCTCCAGCATACGTCTTGCATGCGCTCCAAACTCCCCGCTTTCTCCCTCCTTCAAAGCAATTTCTGTTCTTATATGAAAACCTGTCTCAACCGATTTAATTTGCTGTACCATCTTCTCCAAAGCCTCATTAAAACGGCTAATTTCATTTTCAAGCTTGCAAATATACGCTTCATCACGATAAGCCCGTTTAATCAAAGGGGGCATATCCGGCCAATAGAGCATTAAATCCACCCATTCGCGTTGAGAAATCCATAATCCCCCTTGACATTGTGCTTTATGTTCTGCTGGAAAGCCCTTTTGCATGAAATGAGGAATTAAAATTTCAGGTTTTTTTGTTTTAATTTCTAATAAGCCATTTTTTCCAACAAAAGCATCGGGGGAAAATCCTTGTTCGCGATCATCTGCCAAAACAAAGCCAATACATTCAGGTTCTGTATGTGTCAGTTTCCCATAAAGCTGTCGCGCGCTTGGTTCTAATTCAGTCCCACGTCGCATAGAAAGTGTTGCCCCTTCATCAACGGTTTTTCCGGTAATTCTTTCTCCCGCCAATTTCATCATCACACTCTGATAGCGTGACGTTTTTTGCCCTTGTTTTGTTCGTGCCATAACCATCTCAAACAACGAAGCCGTAATCAAACCATTACGCGCTTGCTGCCATTCTTCTGTTCCTTGAATACAATCGATAATGATTGGCATAGTATTTCTCCCCTTCATCTTTAAGGTGTTTTTTTTTGCAACATATTCTCTTTGAAACATTCATATCTTTTAAGATGCATTCCCCACTAAGAATGACAGCATCCTTAAATATTGTGCTGCTGAAATCACAAAAGCTGTTGGAAACGCCCCCCTCAACATCCCCCTCCCCACAAGTTTCTCATCCCCTCCTTTTCCATATCGGTTAAGCCCCCAAGCGGCGCCCTCCCTAGACGAAAGCATAACGCGTGATATTTTCTCCCCGATAAAAAAACCTCTCGCCCATCATTGCCCCCTAAGGCTCAATACAAAAACGGTCAGAACCGCGCTCCCATAGCGCCTTCCTCTTCTTCCCTCTCAAACACCTTCCCTCATTTCCCAACATGCTTTCACATTCATATCCAAGCTCTTTGCACTCCCTGCGCTCAAAGCCCTCTGCTTTCTCCCCTCCTCCAACACTCTACTCCTTCCCCCTACACGGAACTTTTTTTAAAGATTGACATCTCCTCAACGCTTGTACGGCTGCCCCCCTTTTCCACACCTCATATCTCCCCTCCAGCATATGCCTTGCATACGCTTCAAGCTCTCCTCTCCCCCACTCGTCCTCCCTCTTAACCAGCCAACCACCAACATTTTCCCCAACAAGCTTCCCCCCAACATCCCTCCTCCCCAGAAGTTTCTCATCCCCTCCTTTTCCATATCAGCTAAGCCCCCCCAAGTCGTCTCCCCCAAGAACGAAAGCATAACGCACACCATTGTCACCACAATGAAAAAACACTTGGGCCCATCATTGCGGCGCTCTCCCAGCACTCAACACAAAAGCACCCCAAAGCCCCCCACGTGTCCCAATATGTCTAAACAAGCTTTAACGACCTCCCCCGTCAAACACCTCCTTCCATTTTCCAGCATGCTTTACGTATCATTCCAAGCTCCCTACTTGCGTGCCGCAAAAACACAAAAACCGGCTCTTTTCCCCCTTGAACGTGCCTTTTTATAGGTTGGAACCTGTCTGTACTGCTGCTTATCTTCCCCCTAAGCCTTCATTTTTGTTCTCCAGCATGCTTTCCGTGTCACTCCAAGTCACTGGATGACGACCTGCCCCCCCATTGTCTTATCCCCCAATGAACCAGCCGGCAACTTCCCCCCACACAAGCGTCCGCAATTCCCCATATATAGGGCTCTTTTCTTCATGCCCTCCTTTCCATATCGGCTAAGAAAATCCCCGCAAAGCTCTCCACCCCCAAGTCGTCCCCCCCCAAGAACGAAAGCATAATGTGCACCATTGTCACCGCAATGAAAAAGCACTTGGGCCCATCATTGCGGCTTCTTTTTTCAACCCTGCTACTGCACGACGGAAAAATCATGGCGGCAATATTCTTCCTCCAATTTTTTTGCCATAGACTGAGCCACCTCTTGCGATATAAAAAGTATAGCGTTGTGTTTTTGTGGTTCGAGTCTGATTAAATTCCGCATATTTCCAGCATAATAAAGTGGAATCCCTTGATACGAAGTCTTGAGATAACTTGGCATGTTTACCACCAATAATCTGTCAAGACATCACATGGGCGTAAACGATGCTGTTTTTCATAAGAGCCATAGAGATTATCTTCATAATCGCAAGCCGCTCTTTCATTTAAACAAGCATGATAAGCTTCACTATTCAAAATGAAGGGCTGCAATTGTGTATTTTCTTCATTTATTTCATGATTTTCGACATAAAAATCCGCCATTTGTTCGGTAACATCTTCAGCATGAGAAGTTGTCAGATCGAGTCGTAAAACTCTATAAACAGTTTCACATTCTTCAATCAGTTCGAGCACTTCTTCGATTTCGTCGATTGGTCCTTCATAAGTACAAGGATTTTCCTCTTCGCATAAAACGACAATGATTTCATCCTCTTTAACGAATGAAATATTTTTCATGATTTCCCCCTTTAGATAGTTGATAAAGCATAGCCTTGTCTTGACAAGACTAAATATAGCGTTAGTCTTATATCCTCTATAGGAGAGATGTCAACCATTTTATCCTTCATAAAAGATATATTTTAAATATCTACGGGGTTCAAATGACATATGTAAAGAAAAATCTATTATTCTTTGTTCCTCTCATGCCCCTTTGTTGTTCTCTATTTGTTCTTACAAAATTGCAATTATAAACACACAGGAGAGATAAAATGAGTGACATAATATTAATAAAACACTGGAGTCGCCTTGACTCAAAAGCACAGAAGGAAGTTATTTTGAAGCTTCGTCAATTGGTCGCCGCAAAAGAGTCAAAATCGCCTGTCTCTCTTGCGGAGAGAGTTTCGAAATAAGCTCTATAAATTCTTTATCTTCAGGGCTAGCCCCTTTCCCGTAAAGAATATAATTCATACTGATATTAATTTCGTGACAAATTCGCGAGAGAGATTCGATTGTTGGTTCTTTTCCTTCAGAAAGAATAGAATGAAGGTACCCCGCGCCTTTACCGGCAGCGAGGGAGATAGATCTTTTTGACCGCCCACTTTTTTCCAAAGCGATTCTTAATCTTTGACGCCAACCATCGATATTCATAATTTCACCATATAGCGCGTCTTTTTAAAAAAACACGTCCTTTTTATAAAACGGGCTTGCATTATCCTCTAAAAAGGATAAAATTAAGGAAACAAATTTTACTTTTTAGGGGGAAATTTTTTTTTATTTTTAGATCATAAAAACACTTTAACCACCCTACCGGATATAAAAGACCACCTCCAAAGCTTCTGCCCAAAAGCAAGTACGTTGAGAATGTGTGGTATTCTTTATTTTTTCCATCACCGCAATCTTAAATCGTAAGTTTGCATGCTCTTCAAGCACAGCCAATCATTTATAAGCATCGTAAAGAAGCCTCTAGTCATCATCGAACAGAGCCAAAAGCAACACAAGTTAAATCCTTATTTGAGCTTTTATCATCAATAAAAATGTATAAAAAAGAAGAAAGTAGATTGCAGTATGAAACACGCTAATCAACAAGAAACTCCTCATTATGAATCGTCTAGGCTTCCATATGTTTGTTGGTATCAAAATGACTTTCTAGGAGGTGTACGTGGGATGCGCGCACACGAAATTGGAATCTATACGATTCTTCTCAATGAAATGTATGCCCGTGGCCGACCTTTAGAAATATCGAAAGAACGTTTAGCGCGTCTTTGTGGTTGTGACAAGCGAACTTTTGTTAATGTTTTAGAGATGCTCATCCAAGAGGGTAAGATTTTAAATTTAGCCAATGGATTATGGAACAAGCGTTGCGAAAATGTTTTTCAAGAGCGTGAAAAATTGCTTGAACAAAAATCCTTTGCGGGTCGTTCTTCGGCAAAAAAACGCAAGAAAATCAATGCAGAGATGCAACAACTGCTTAACGAAAGTCCAAAAGATGTTGCACAAAACTCAAAAGCTCAAAAGGCAGAAGAAAAGGAAACACCTTACGGTGTTTTAGAAAAGAAAATTTTGTTTGATGAGACAGAACCTTGTTTTTCCTGCGAAGAGAACTTTGAACAAAGCGATCATCCATCCCCCTCACCGGCTCTTGATTCACCTCTCCCTTTGCCTGCCCAAGCAGAAGCGGAGCAAAAAAACGCCTCCCCTTTAAAAGCTCCCCAAGACGAGTTCACTCCCGCCCCTATCGCGCAAATTGTCACGGGGGAAAAAACAAAATCCGCCACCACTCTTCCCCCCAGCAATCTTCCTGCCTCCATCCCGCTTTGCACCAACAAAAAAACCACAACCTCAGTTACCAAAGGGCATCGTCTTCCTGAGCATTGGCAAGCAGACATCAAGGCGGCAGTTTCAGAAGGCTTGAGTGAAAGCCAAGCCCATTGGCAAGAAAAGAAGTTTCGCGACTATTGGCAAGCCAAAGGCGGCAAAGAAGCTCTCAAAGTAGACTGGCAAGCCACATGGCGCAACTGGTTTCGCCGTGAGATCGAACGGCAAGAACAGCAAAAACAGGGAGGCTCCTCATCTTTTACCTCTGAGAACAACGACACGCTTTACCGCAGTTTGATCAACTATAACGACAATTTTTGACATCACACAAACAACGTATTTTTCAAGCAAGCGCGGGGACAAAAATGCTTCAACACCACAACAGCATCGGACAAAACAACACAGAACAAAACAAAAGGCGGCAAAACAACAATGAAATAAGCTCTTCACACAGCAAAACGCGTCAACATCGACCATTTTTCTCTCATCACAAAAGCGTTTTCCCCACGCAAAAGACCCTCACAGGCACCCCAACATACACACCCCAACATGCACCCCAATACACCAGGACTCCAGCATGCACCACCCCCTCAGGCATATCCACCCCGCCCTTCTTTCACCCCCTTCCTCCTTTCCACCTTCCTCCTTTTCCCAAGGCGCCACTTCCCATGCTCTTGGCAAGCAGACATCAACAGAGCAGCTTCAAAAACCTTCAATGAAAAGCAAACTCTTTGGCAACAAACCACCCCTCCACACAGGCACCCCAACTCATGCCCCAACAAGGTATCCCCCAACAGGACCCCAGCATGCACCACACTCTCAGACATCCACCCCACCTTCTTGCATCCTTCCTCCTTTCCACCTTCCTCCTTTTTCTCAAGGCGCCACTTCCCATGCTCTTGGCAAGCAGACATCAACAGAGCAGCTTCAAAAAACTTCAATGAAAAGCAAACTCTTTGGCACTCCCCCTCCCACACAGGCATCCCAACTCATGCCCCACCCCCCCCAACAGGACACTCCAACATGCACCACACTCTCACAGACATATCCACCCCACCTTCTTGCATCATCCACCCTACCTGCTTCCAACGCGCCCCTCTCAAAGGGCTCCACCTTCCTAAACCCTTGGCAAACAGATACCAACACAGCCATTTCAAAAACTTTCAGGATAGAGCAAGTCCCGCGCAAAAAAGGACCGTATAGCATAAGACCTTTCACCATGTGATCGAACAACGAGAACAGCAAAAACAGAATCCTCACTTCTCACATCTTGAGAAAAACGACAATAATATCACGAATGACCATGAGCACAATTTTTGAAATCAAACAAAAACTTATCTCACAAGCCGATAAAATAGCAGAAATGCTTCTTCCCCAAGGGCACAAACGAGGCAACAATTGGATTGTAGGCAACACACGTGGTGAAGCTGGTCAAAGTTTATCGATTTGCTTGAGTGGTAGTAAAGCAGGACTTTGGTATGATTTTGCAGAAAGCACAGGAGGAGATCTTTTAGACCTTTGGTGTGAAGTCAAAGGCATTAGCCTCTCTCAAGCCTTAGAAGAAGCACGCGCGGCTCTCAATCTGACACGCCCCAAACCCTTTATGGCACCCCATCGTTCCTATCGCCGTCCACCGGTCCCTACAGGGCGCCCCCCGCAAAATCTTGTAAAAACCTATCTCCACAAAGAACGCCACATTCCTCTAGAGATTATAAAGCGTTACCGCATAGGAGAAAATGGCGAAAAAATCATTTTCCCCTTTTATAAACCCGACGGCACCCTTGCTTTAGTCAAAGAACGGCTTGCACAAACGGGAGCAAAAACAAAACCAACAGCCTCCCAATGTGAACCGATTTTATTTGGTTGGCAAGCCCTTTACCCCACAAACCACCCCTCCACGCACACATCCCAGCAGGCACCCCAAAACACACCCCAGCAGGTACCCTCAACCAACCCCACCTCCACACAGGCACCCCAAAACACCGCCACAATCAACCCCGCCTCCACAAAGGCATCCCTGCACACATCCCAACAGGTAACCCAACACGCACCTCAGCAGGTACCCCAAAACACCGCCCAGCAGGTACCCTCAACCAACCCCACCTCCACACAGGCATTCCAAAACACCGCCTCAACTAACCTCACCTCCACGCAGGCATCCCCGCACACATCCCAGCAGGTAACCCAACACACACCTCAGCAGGCACCCCAAAACACCGCCACAACCAACCCCACCTCTACACAGGCATCCCAAAACACCACCTCAATCAACCACGCCTCCACGCAGGCATCCCAAAACACCACCTCAATCAACCCCACCTCCACAAAGGCATCCCAAAACACCGCCTCAACCAACCACCCCTCCACAAAGGCATCCCAAAACACCGCCTCAACCAACCACGCCTCCACACAGGCGCCCCAAAACACCGCCTCAACCAACCCCACCTCCACACACACACACCAACAGGCACCCACACACACCCCCCAACAGGCGCCATTTCCCATTCTTTCTTCAACAAACCGTACCATTGTTATCACTGAAGGAGAAATTGATGCGCTATCCTTAGCCGCCTATGGATATCCGGCGGTTTCTGTTCCCTTTGGAGGAGGCAGTGGAGGAAAACACAACTGGATTGAAAATGAATTTGATCATTTAGAATCTTTTGAAACGATTTTTTTAGCCACCGATATGGATCCGCCCGGAGAAGAAGCAGCCCGTGAGATTGCCAGCAGGCTTGGACGCCACCGTTGCTACCGTGTCCGTTTACCCCTTAAAGATGCCAATGACTGTTTAACCGCAGGGATCGATAAAGCCACCATAAAAGCCGCCTTTTCCTCAGCACAAAGCTTTGCACCAGAAGGTTTACGGCGCGCCTCAGACTATAAAGATCAAGTGATTGGGCTTTTTTGGCCAGAGCCTGAAAAACATCTTGGTTATACGGTTCCCTATCCTAAACTGAAGGACAAATTGCATTTCCGCCCAGCAGAATTAACGCTCTGGAGCGGTGCGAGTGGTGCAGGTAAAAGCCAATTATTATCAGACTGTATTCCCCATTGGATTGCACAAAAGAGTCGCCTTTGCTTAGCGTCTCTAGAAATGAAAGGAGAACAATCGCTTCGCCGTTTAACCAAACAAACGGGCGGCTTAGAACAGCCTACAAAAGAGACGATTGAACGGATTCTTCATTTTTTAGACGAAGGGCTTATTCTTTATGAACATGTTGGCAAATCAAGCGTTGACACCTTGCTTGAAGTCTTTGACTATTGTCGTGCGCGCTATGGCTGCGATCAATTTATCATCGACAGTTTGATGCGGCTTGGCATTGCCTCTGATGATTATGCAAGACAAGAACAAGCCGTTTATAAAATGGTTGATTGGGCTGTTTTAAACAGTGTGCACATCCACCTTGTCGCCCATGCCCGCAAAGGCGGTCTGGATAAAGATATCCCCAGCACAGAAGACATTAAAGGCGCCTCAGAAATTGGTGCCAATGCCTTTAACATCATCACCATTTGGCGCAATCGGTCGTTGGAAGATAAAATCTTTGCCGCCTCTCTCGCACAAGAAAAAGCAGATTTAGCCAAACGCCCAGGTGTCATTATGAATATTGCCAAACAACGTTCTGGTGATTTTGAAGGCAAAATAGGGCTTTGGTTTGATCCCCAAACCTACCGCTATCGCTGTTCTTTTGAACAATCATTCCCTCGACGTTATCTGTAATGCCCCATAAACCCCACTCTCTTTAAAAACGCCTCCGCTTTCAAACGCGCACGCCTTGCTCCCACAGAAACAACAGGAAGGATCAATCCACAAATGATGAAAAACACCCAATCCTTCGCGAACCAAAGCCAGCCCAACCCTAGATTCTCTGCTCCCAGACGGAAACAAAAAAAGATCGCTCCAACAACGGCGCAAAACACCCCCCCCTTCAATAACCACAAACAACGCGTCACCACCCCATCTCGCCGCCCCCTCATATGCAAAATCAAGAACCACTCCAACAGTGCAGCAAACACGATCCCCATCAAGGACAGGAGTCCCCATGGTATGTCCATACTCTCCATCCCCAAAAGAGCTAAAAAAAGGACGACTCCTAAAACGCCGTAAAACAGCACTTCCTTCAAAAAGAGGGAAACACCAAAAATACAATAAAACGCCGCCCGCCACCACGGAATATCGAAGCGCTTGGAAAGCCTATAAGTACCAATAACGACAACAATAAAAAGGTAGGAAAACACCAACAACAGCAAAAAAAACAAATCGTTCGACATCACATACCCCTCACAGCAAGCCCATTAAAGATCACACCCATAAGACAAAAAAACACACCCTACTTTAAGAACCAAGCCCATAGAACACGCGCACGCCTTATACCCTGATAAATCAAAGGAGAAAAAAATCCAACAATAAAGGGCAACACCCTCTCATCCGAGAACCAAAGCCAGCTCAACCCTAGATTCTCTGCTCCCAGACGGGTAAAACAAAGAATTGGTGCCAAAATGCAGAAAAACAGCACAAAATTCAAAGCACGCAACGACCTCTGTAACACCGTATCACCTTGCTCGCGTATAAAGAACCCCAAGAGCACTTTCAACAATACAGACAAGAGCAAAACCTTTAAGAATACCGCCCTTATGCTATCCATATCTCTGACACCCACAGCAGCAAACCACAGGATAAAGCCCATCATGCAACAAAACATAACTGCTTTTAAGAACACTTGCCAAGCAACAGGCATACTCTTGACGCCCAGATGCACCAAACCAAGGACAGTTGCAAAAATGCAAGAAAATACCGCCCCCTTCAAGAGCAGCTCCCCGTCAACAGCGCGCCTGCCCACGCCCACATAAATAAAACCAAGGTAGGTGGCAAGGGCGCCATAAAGCACCACCCATCTCCAAAACATCCACCCTGTAACAGAGCGACGCTTTGCTCCCTTATAAATAAAAATCAAGGCAACAGCAAAAAAGCAGAAAAACCAAGGCAACAGCAAAAACATCACATTGTTCGACATCAAATACCCCTCACAGAAAGAACATCAAAGATCACGCCGGTGGAAAAGAAAAATGCTCATTTTTTTAAGCCCCCCAACAGTACACGCACACACCATACCCCTCTCCAGAGCAAAAAAGGAACAAGTCCAATAGTGCCCAGCCCCCCATCGTTCAAGAACCAATGCGTGCTCCAGCCCATATGCTTGGCGCCCACATGCGCCAATCCAACAACAGCTCCAACAACGCCACTAAACGCCAGCCCCTTCAAAAACATGTCCCATGCAACCACCATACACCCCGCACCCTCATAAGCAAAACCAAGGAACAACCAAAAATGCAGCAAAAGATCAATCCTTTGCAAAGAATGAAAGCCTAAACCCAAGACGCTTTGCCCCTAGACAAATAAGCCCAAGGATAAGACCAAAGACAACGCCAAAAAGAATGTAAAAAACCCACTTGTTTGAAAACCACACCTGAGCCAAACCAAAATGCTCAGCTTTCGCATAAACAAACTTAGAGGTCACGCCAACAAAGAATGCAAGCACCCCACCCTTAAAAAAGTCCTTCCTTGTAAACCCGAAAAACCTTATTCCCACATAAATAGAAACAAAGGCGAGAGCCAAAGGGCAGAAAAACCCCAACCACTGCCAAAACATCACATCGTTCGACATCAAATACCCCTCACAGAAAGAACATCAAAGATCACGCCCATGGGAAAGAAAAATGCTCATTTTTTTAAGCCCCCCAACAGTACACGCACACACCGTACCCCCTCCAGAGCAAAAAAAGGAACAAGTCCAATAGTGCCCGCAAACACCCCATTGTTCGAGATCACAAACCAGCGAACCCCCATATGCTTTACTCCCACATGCGCCAACCCAACAACAGCTCCAACAACGCCACCCAACACCAGAAACTTCAATAAAAATACCCCACGCGATATCCATTTACCCCGCACCCTCATAAGCAAAACCAAGGACAGCGCCAGCAATGCAACAAACACCGCTCCTATTACTAAAAATTCCCACGATATATCAAAATGCTTCGCTCCCTTATAAGCAAAGCCAAGAACCACTACAGCAATGGTGCAAAACACCACAGCCTTGAAAAACACGCCCCACGATACAGTTCTACTGTTTGCTCCCACAACAATAAAACAAAAGACAGCTCCAGCAATGCAAGAAAGCTCCACCCCCTGCCAAAACACCTCCCACGTAATAGCCGGTCGCCCCGCATCTTCATAAGCAAAACCAAGAACCAAGCCAATAACGCAGAAAAACGCCAGCCCCTTCAAAAACATGTCCCGCTCAACCACCATACGCCCCGCTCCTTCATAAGCAAAAATCAGAGACCATGCCAAAAATGCAGCAAAAGATCAATCCTTTTCAAAGAATGAAATCCTAAACCCAAGACGCCTTACCCCTCTATAAATAAGAGCAAGGACAAAGCCCAAAAGGACATAAAACACCCACTTGTTTGAGAACCACACCTGAGCCAAACCAAAATGCTCGGCTTGCACATAAACAAAATCAGAGACAGCAGCCAAAATGAAGCTCAACAATACCATCTTGAGGAACAAACCCTTCGTTACACCACGCCGCTGCATTACTTCATAACCCAACATAAGGAAAATACCGGGAATGCCATAAAACGCCACAGCTCGTAAAAATACGCCCCACGTCATCCCAAGAGCCTTCATTTCCACATAAACAGCCACAGAGACATAGGCTACAATACAGCTAAACACCAATCCCTTCAGAGACAAAAGCCCGCGCAACATCATGCCACTCCCCCATCAAGTCATTCAAGGAAAATCCACCATGCGACAAAACACCCCTCTTTTCAAGAGCCAAATCCATGGGGCTCCCACACACAAGCGCAACAGTCCAAGTCACCCCCAAGAGCGCATACCCCCACGGCACACTCCAACACATGTCTTCCTCTCACCCCCCTCTTTTGCCTAGATCAAGCAACATTTTTTAAAAAACGAGAAGCAAAATTAAAATTTTTAAGGAGATGCTATGACCCATAAGCAGAAAAAAAATACGCAAACCTGCCCGCTTGATCATCAAAATCAAGAAAAGCACATTGGTCATTTAAAGACGCAAGAAATCCCTGTAGAAACGCGTAATCCTTATTTTAAACCCAATCATCCAGAAAGTTCCAGCAACCCGCGCACTATCAATGCCATTGCCAATGCACAAAGCCATCCCATTGCCCTTTTATATGCGAAAGGACATCTCAGCAAAGCCCAATATAAAGCGGCAGAACGTTTTTATTTTTACTGGCGTCAAAGCCAAGCCGATCTTCACATGAGCCTTGACTACACCCGTGAAAAGGTTTCCTGTAGCCAAGGGTACACACACCCCATTGAACGTCAAATAGAAGCCTCCAATCATTTAAGAACAATCAAAGTTCAACTGGGTATTCTTGGTTATTCACTGCTTGAACGCGTTATCGGCTATGGACAAGCGATCAAAGAATTAAGTTCTTCAAAACGCAAACAAAACTCCCTTGCCGATCATTTACGAGATTGTTTAGACTTGCTCGCATTTCATTGGGGATATGCAAACCATAAACATTTTGAATAATCCCCCTCCTCGCCATTTTAAGCCGCCTCCCATGTTGCCCCGCCCCCTCTAAAGAAACCTCCCCCACACGGGCTCAAGCATCCAGCAGCTCTCGCCCCTATTTTCATTACCTTGCCCACACCCAAAAGGACAATACTTCACCCCCCTCACACATACTTAAGATACACCCCACACTCTTAAAAACAAAAAGCCTTCCCCCATATCAGTCCTATAATCATGAGGGGCTCTTAATTCGTTTTTGATTGAAGAATATTATCAAGATGCTTGCATGTATCATAATATTTTTAAATATAGTTTAATTAATATCGAGTCTTAAAACAAATATTCAATTGAAAAAAGTATTACGTTTTAATGCAAAATGACAAAATTTTTTGTAAAAAGTATTTTTTATATTGCTATTTTTTCAATTCTCTGCTAACCATAATATGGTAGGTTCTTTAAGTATGATTTTTTTGTATTTAGTACGGCCTTTTAAATTTATTCTTTTTTGACACGTCCTGCGAGTCAATGTTAAAATTCTCCTGCTTTTTGGTCCTCTGATTGCGACGGAGGACTTTTTTTTATAACTGTACTTTTTTATAACTGTATTGTCTTAAATCACTTCCTTATGAGCTTTGTGATAATTCCTCCATAAGGTTTACCCGCAAAATAGATCATTCTTTTGTCAAATTGACTTGCGTTCCATTCTTAAAGAACACAGATTCTTAACTCAATCTGATTTACAAACAGCTTGGATACACTTCCCTCTTGGTTTGCCATTCCCTCTTGGCTTCTATTCAGGTTTTTCCGCTAAACTCAAGGCGCAACAGAATCTTGCTCTGTCTTAAAGATTCACCACGCCCTTAAAAAAACACTTAAAACATATCCAAGGAAGCTTGCTTCATATCACCAAACCTCAAATGACCGTGTTTTACGGCATAACAGAATGACTTAACTATTGGATAACTTTCTTTATCGCCCCCCAACAGGTTGATGTATCACGACAACATATTGATTTATAATCATCATATCCCGTTATCCATATTAAAACCCGTTATCCATATAAAATTAAGAGACGCAGATATCATAGGGATTCTCTCATTTTAAATTTATTTCATGTTGCATCAATCAACACCTTGTCTTTTCCACATTACAAACATGAGAGACATATGAAATAACGCACTTCAAAGATTTCAAAGATAAAGAATCAAAATGCCTCTTATGAACACGCTCAAGAGCCAAAGGCTGTCATCATATGAGGCGCGAATAGTATGATAATGTGCTGGCTTTTCCTTATGAGAATTTAAAGAAAGGCTTATCCACTTCACAAGAGATTTCTCCATTATCAGATTTACCAATATCCCCAATCACCAATATAATTGTGATAATAAGATCACATAATGTTTTTAAACAAGTAGGTAAATGTGCAACACAAATATATTCTATTTAGAACATTCTGTTTTATGTGAGTCGCGTAAACTCCCATTAAAAAACAAAATCCCCCATTAAAAACAAAATCCCTATGAGAAAAAATCTAAAGCGTGAGAATAAAAACATGAGACAAGTGTGATTCCATTCAGATATTGCTCTTTAACCGTTAAACCGAATAAAAAATAGATTCGGAAAGTATGTTAATCTTCCTAACTTAAGAGATAAACTAAGAATATAGACAACATCTCTCCTAACATTCCCCTTTTTCTAGCATCGCGTAAGAATCAAAAGTTATACAACTTATTTTGTCATATTATAAAGCACTGTTTTTTAAGGCGGTATTGAAGCAGTTAAAACAATTGAAGTGTTTAGCCAACGCCATCGCCCTTAGCAAAGCTAAAAAAACAAACTGTTGAAAAGCCGTGCATATCTTGTGTAAACACAAAAAAAACAAGAAAAAGGCACAAAAATATCTCAATTTTTATAAAAATACATCAGCGTCTTTTACGATTGTATTGACGAACAACCCTTATCACATAATCATCTTAAATATTGAGAATAAAGAATGAATAGCCCTCGCAAATACAGCAACCTATCAATAAAAATATAAAAACAAATCTTTTGGTTATCTCTGTTTCTTATGGAATATGCCTTTCCCTATGAATGTACTTTGGCCTCCAAAGAGTACATTCAATCCATGAAAAGGATGCACTCCAGCCCTTAAAGAGTGCATCCTTCCCCTCAACGGATACCGCCAAACCCTCATAAAGGCAGTAT
>NZ_JBHIRN010000002.1:120630-199728 GCF_042197205.1 Bartonella sp. AA2SXKL | reverse complement strand
CCAATCTATAGAGGATGCACTCTAGCCCTCAAAAAGAGTGCATCCTTCCCCTCAACGGAGACCGCCTCAACCCTCATGAGGCAGTATCCAATCTATAGAGGATGCACTCTAGCCCTCAAAAAGAGTGCATCCTTCCCCTCAACGGAGACCGCCTCAACCCTCATAAAGGCAGTATCCAATCTATAAGAGGATGCACTCTAGCCCTCAAAAAGAGTGCATCCTTCCCCTCAACGGAGACTGCCAAACCCTCATAAGGCAGTATCCAATCCATGGAAAAGATGCACTCCGCCTTCAATAGAGTGAATCCTTCCCTTCAAGGGTTTTACTCAATTTTCATCGCATCTCATTTTTATGAACCCTCATTTTTATGAATCCTTGGTCAAAGGCACAAAAAGAAGTTTGCTAGCAACCATTGTATCACCCACCTTATGGGATTCCACTTGCCTACAGAGCTTTCAAACTTTTTTACGCCTTCATAAAATCGAATCTGAAAGAATTCATTAAGGCAATTAAGAGTAAATTTTGTCAAAATATAGACAAAGTTTATTCTTTTTTGTGATTGTTGTATTTTTACTATAGTTATTTAAATCGAATTTATATATGATACGTATCGATATTTATTTATCGAAATAAATATAGGAGAAAAACTATGAATATCAGATATTTTTTCATAGCTGGGGCTATTACAAGTGGTTTAGCTCTCGCGATTCAAAAATCTGATCGTATAGTCAATAAACAACCCTCTCCTATTGTTGCTCCTTATACTATTGATAAAACAAATTTACATTTTGTTAAACAAGTAAGGGACACATCGGATACATTGAATATACTGAGAGTCAGTAATAGAAGCGCATCAGAACAAGCATCAATCGACGATATATACGATAAAGCAGAAAATTTATTGAATGCACTAGCTGGTTTTTTAGGATCACTTATTATATATTTCGTACAACTTGTTGCTACTAGAATATAAGATACAAAAAGTTCTTAAAGTAAGGTTATATACATTTTGTATATATTGTAAAATTTAAATAAAAAGGCCCTTTATAAAATAGGGCCTTTTTTAGTTTAATTTTTCCTTTGTTTTAGTTTAGTTTTTATTGTGTTTTTATTTTTATTGGCCAAATATCATCGCCTTCAAAAGTGCCATTTTTACTTGTCTCACATCTCAAATGACAAAGGCTCTAACTCCCTAGCTTCGCTCCCATAGCACTTTAGTAAATAAGGGTCCGCAATCTTCTTGTTCTTCCCAAAAATTCTTCTGTTTTCAAGAAAATGACCATGCATCCCCTACGTCATCGAATTGGCTTCCAGATCTCCATGAAACAGACTGAAAAACACAAAAACACCATAACTTTTTATATCAATATCACCATACTGAAACACTGTTGAAGCTTAACAAGCGCTGCTTCATTGGCAAGGACTTCTTAGAAAGACAAAAAACACCTCAAAGGCAAAAGAGCTTAACACTGCTCAAAAATGCCATTTTTTGCCTTCCTCTCACCTCAAATGACAAAGGCTCTACCCCCGGCTCTACCCCCTAGCTTCCCTCCCATAGCACTTTAGTCAATAGAGCTTCCCCATAGCGCCTTTAGTCAATGGACCTTCCCCTCATACCGCTTAAATAAGGCGCTTGAATAAGCAATGATTTATGAGAATTTTCTAACAAAACAACAAAACCATCTTAAAGAAGAGAGTAGAATTTATAATTGATTTTTTCCCCTATTCTTGAGGATCAAGCCATTTCCAGTCTATTTTTTAAAATCTTGGCTATTATTCTTGATTTTTCGAACCCTTTATTTTGCTCTGGTAAGAAAGATGTGAAAGCGCCATGATTGAGACGCTTTCACATCTTTTAAATAAAAGTGCTTTTCTTCAACAGGAGAATAAACTAATCAATTTTTATATCCATAAATGCGATTTTACCATCTTTAATATAAGTAATATCAGGAGCATGTTTTACCCCCTCTGCTTCAAACACGAACTGTTCATCACTCACCCCTTCAAACCCTTGTTCCCTTAATTCTTGTTTTTTCTCCTCGACTAATTTTTTATGCAAAGCGCGTTTTTGATTACACGTATTAGGGGATCTCACTCTGAAAAGCTGATAGTCCATGGCTATGGACCACTTCTCAGCAACCCGTTCCAGTAGATCGTAACTGAACTTTCCTTCCCTTTTCACTTCTTGAGCAATCACCATCGCGCGTTCCAAATGGACTTTTTCAATGGTTTCATCAAAGCCAAGCTTCTCCCCTGCCGTAAAACTTTCATCATAAGAAGCTAAAGTTTCAACATCGCCCAGCAAGGCAAGAGCAGCAAGATGCAGCAAAGCATAAGGTGCGAACTCTACGTCTCCATCCGTTGCCCATGATAAAGAATCTTTTTCCCAAGGGGGAATACCATATTGAGAGCGAAACATTTCATGCAAAGAATCATCTTCCATTGTCCATTTTAAAGTTGTATCGAGTGCTTTCTTTAAAAGCTGGACGCTCACTTTTTCTTCAAAAATTTCCAATCCATTGGGTACAAAATTCATAAATACTGTTGGCAAAACCCCAGAATTATGCGGATTAATCGTCTGACAAGCCGCCGCAAAAATACCGCTCATAATTAAAAGCCCGCGATCAAACGGGGAAAATTCTTCCACGTGTTTTTCGTTATAAAGAAACTGCACTTCACGATCGGGTAAAAAGAGGGTTGCCAAATAATCTCCTTTTCCCTCGATGTCCACAGACCACCCCAAGCTTTTTAAAAGCGCTGTTGCACTTTCTATCGTGAGAATTTCATCATCATCATAACCGACAAAGGGTTCTTTTTCCTTTTCCTTTAGTTGCAAACGCCTCTCCTGCAGCACGGCTTCATCTTTCCAAAACTGCTGCGTTGCAAGATCATTTTCTTGAAGCACTCTTTCCAGCTCGCCTTTCACTTGGAAATTCATTTTCATCCGTTTAAAGACAGAGGTATAAAGAGCTAAAACAAGCATGATAATGATCATGCAAATAACAATAAATACCCAGAACTCGGGATCTAATAGAAATACGGCTATAGGATCAAAGTTCATGTTCCCCCCTCACTATTTACACAACCCGTGCGACAGAGAGCTTATGTGCTCTCGCACCGAGATTGCTTCTTCTAGTTTCTGAATATTTTTTTGCAACTCACCCGTCACTTTGGTGCGAAGCCGTAACATAACCGGAATAAAAATAATGACACAGACCGTTATGGCGACCGTCGTTTTAAAGAGAACGGCATGCACAACATATTGCCACCCTGTCAGCTGCCAATTTAATACACCTGGTATTTCTAGAACCATTCTCCACATGACAATGAGAACCGTAATAGCAAAGATAATTTTATAATCCTTTGCTGAGAGCAACACGTGCTGGAGCGAAAAAGAATGCGCTCCTTTATGCGTTTCTTGCTCTGATGCCCAATTTTGCTCCTTCATGTATTCCCCTCTCACTCTTTGAAAAGACCCCGTGTGACAGAGAGCTTATTTGCTATCACACCGAGATTGCTTCTTCTCGTTTCTGGATCTTTTTTTCCAATTTTCGCATTATGATGATGCAAAACCCAAATATCACCGAAATCAAGAAAAGTACACAGGCCGTTATGGCTTACGTCATAATAAAAATTATAATATTCCTGCTACCTTGCCACCCTCTTACCTTCCTCACATCTCAAATAGTGAAGATTTTCAAACCACGCCAATCTATAAACAATAGTCACAATTCAGCTTTTTCTTCCTAAAAATTCTCCTATTTTCAAGAAAATGACCCTGCATCCCCACCTTCAATAGGATTCATTTCAAAGCTTGAATGAACAAGGCTCCTAAAAATACGAAAACAACCCATATACCGCGCGCCCCTACAAGCAAAACCGTTCCTTCCTCACGCCTCAAACGATAAAGTAAGTCCCAAGCACTCACTCTAGGCTCTAAACCCCACGGGCTCTTATTCCCTTTAATCAACACTGATCCATAATCGGCTTTTCTTCCACTCAATGCCACCCAACACTGCTCCTTTAAAGCAATGTTTACGGACACCCCATAAAAAACACCAAAACATATCAAAGGCAAAATGGTATAGAGAGCAATCCCTATAAAGGCTGAATCTCTCATAATTTCTTCATTATTTTTCCCTCTCATGACTTCTCAAGCGCTGTATCCTGTTTCTTGCAAGACGTTTTTCAGTTCTTTTCTTAAACAGCGATACGTTCTCACCTGCTTAAAGACACCATAATAAAGTTGTAAAATCATCATAGGAATACAAGCAACCACCAATGTCACGCACATAAGCACGAGACCGAATATTGTAACAAGAATATCACTCCATTTTTCTCTATCGCCTTTTTTATACCAATCCTTTTGATCGGTTATTTTACCCCGTTGCTGGTTTATTTCTTTCAATTTTTGAGTATTTTTTCTCAACAAAAGCCACAATGTTATGAAGAGTATGTACAGAACTGGAAACAAGACCCAAACACACACTGTAATAACTTTCCAAAACGCATACAGAGAGAGAAAAAGAGGTGTATCCCACCACCCTGTCAAGTTCTCTTGGCTACCCAAAGATGAGAGAAAGAAAATCCTGTTGCACAACTCAATAATGAGCGAGAGGAACCAAATGACAACATGCTCTCGCACAGAAAAATAATCTTTCCCAAAAAAATAGCGTAGTTCATTATAAAATGCTGAATAAAATTCTGACTTTTTCCCCTTCATTGCTCTTCCTTTTTTTATGAAAAATGCATTTCTTTATCTCATGCCCGCTTTTTTAAGAACCACGAAAAGTGCGATGCATGGCGCTTTCCTTATTTTTAATAAAACCCCCCAACTTTCTAAAAGCGCGGTTACTCTTCCCAATGATTAAGAGCATCCTCCTCATTACAAACGAAAATAGGCTATCCTCTTTGCCAGATGATTTTCCAACCATCCCCTCTTCTTGTGTCACGAGAGCTTCTAAACATTGCCTCTTACCCCTCACGATAGCTACAAAAGCGCCTTGTCACTCTCTTTGATATTACGCGTTTTAGTAGCCGTCTCATTCTACGATACTTTCTCACCTGCTTAAAGACACCATAATAAAGTTGTAAAATCCCCACGGGAATAGCAGCAAACCACACTGTCACGAACACAAGCACGAAACTGAATATTGTAACAAGAATATCGTCCATTTTCCACTTCACACTTTCTTTATATCGATCCTTTTGATCGGTTATTTTACCCCGTTGCTGATCTATTCCTTTCAATTTCCGAATATTTTTTACCAACAAACGCCGCAATATGAAGCAGAGTATAAACATAACTGGGAACAAGACCCAAACACACACTGTAATAACTTTCCAAAACGCATACAGAGAGAGAAAAAGAGGTGTATCCCACCACCCTGTCAAGTTCTCTTGGCTACCCAAAGATGAGAGAAAGAAAATCCTGTTGCACAACTCAATAATGAGCGAGAGGAACCAAATGACAACATGCTCTCGCACAGAAAAATAATCTTTCCCAAAAAAATAGCGTAGTTCATTATAAAATGCTGAATAAAATTCTGACTTTTTCCCCTTCATTGCTCTTCCTTTTTTTATGAAAAATGCATTTCTTTATCTCATGCCCGCTTTTTTAAGAACCACGAAAAGTGCGATGCATGGCGCTTTCCTTATTTTTAATAAAACCCCCCAACTTTCTAAAAGCGCGGTTACTCTTCCCAATGATTAAGAGCATCCTCCTCATTACAAACGAAAATAGGCTATCCTCTTTGCCAGATGATTTTCCAACCATCCCCTCTTCTTGTGTCACGAGAGCTTCTAAACATTGCCTCTTACCCCTCACGATAGCTACAAAAGCGCCTTGTCACTCTCTTTATCTTACGCGTTTTAATGCCCGTCTCACTTTACGATACGTTCTCACGCGCTTGAAAACAAAATAGTAAAATTCCAAAATGAGCATGACAACACCCGCAGGAAAAAAGACGTTTAGCAGAAATATCAACCAAAAGTATACGATAAAAAAACAGCTTATTTTTTCTCTATTGTTTTTTACTGGATTATTTTGTTGATCGATTGTGTGACCCCGTTGCTGGATAGCCTCTTCTAACTGCTGAATCTTTTTTTTCAACAAATACATTAAGATGAGATAAAGCACCAATAAAACAGGCATCAAGGCAACAACAACAACCATGATGACTTCACGCAGCACAAAGAGCGCCAAAAGAGTGCTATCCTGTGATACACTCAACGGCCACTTGGCTTCTAATGGAATCAAAAGAGCTTTATAACCTATCCCAACAAGGATAGAAATAAGACAAATAATCATATGATCTTTATAAGAACGAAATGATTTTCCAAAAACAACAGAGCACCGTTTGTTATAAAATGTGGAATTTTCCCCCTTCATTTGCTCTTCCCTTTTATGCAACTGTTTGTCCCTAACTTTTATAAGGACACGCATAATCTCTCAAGCACAATTGCATCCATTATGGTCAAACAGAATACCTCAGAGAATACTCGTATTGCATATTCATGTTGCCAATATTTTTGCCAATTCACGTGCTTGTTTTAAAGAAATCTCTCAACACTTCCAAACCAACGCGCATCACCCCCATTACCCTAAGGCTCCCGACAACAACCATACCACTGCCCCCTACAAACAGCCATACCGCTCTGCCCCTACAAACAGCCATACCCCCCACTGCCCCTACAACAGCCATACCGCTCTGCCCCTACAACAGCCATACCGCTCTGCCCCTACAAACAGCCATACCCACTGCCCCCTACAACAGCCATACCGCTCTGCCCCTACAACAGCCATACCGCTCTGCCCCTACAAACAGCCATACCTACTGCCCCCTACAAACAGCCATACCCACTGCCCCCTACAAACAGCCATACCGCTCTGCCCCCTACAAACAGCCATACCGCTCTGCCCCTACAAACAGCCATACCCACTTGCCCCCTACAAACAGCCATACCGCTCTGCCCCTACAAACAGCCATACCACTGCCTCTACAACAGCCTTTACCCGCACCCCCCCTACAAACAGCCATACCGCTCTGCCCCTACAACAGCCTTTACCCGCCCCCCCCTACAACAGCCATACCGCTGCCCCTACAACAGCCATACCGCTGCCTCTACAACAGCCTTTACCCGCACCCCCCCTACAACAGCCATACCCACCACCCCTTCTACAACAGCCATACCCACCACCCCTTCTACAACAGCCATACCGCTGCCCCCTACAAACAGCCCTATCTAGCTTCTACGATAGCCTTTATCCCTTGAAAAGACAGAAGCATTTTTATTCTTTTCTCTATTGTTTTCCGCCCACTTAAGACATGAAAAAAGGAACTTCCATTGATGCGCAAATTGATCGCGCAATAAGAGCATTTGAAATGAGAAAATCTTACAACTTTCTTATTCCAATTAAAAAGGATCAATGAACATTCAAAATATGACGATACATTCCATTTTTCATTAGAGTTCTTGCAAGCCAATAGCTTAGAATATATTCATAAAAGCGCTTCTAAGACAGAGAGACAGCCGCAATTCTTGAGATCAAGCATTTTAATATTAATGAAAGCACTAACATTCCCTTGCAAGTTTGAGGTGTTGTTTTGTTAACAATCTTGTTAGCATGAACTGATTCTATGATGATGCGATATCATCACAATTGCTCTTTATAAACAGCATAATGATACGCATCATTTTACTCACACTTCTTTATAAGCCTTGCGTTATAGGCTTGTGGGGAAAAGATAAAGGAGAATCCTGTTGAATATAGCAATTATTTTGGGGTCTGTGCGTCAACCTTCCTTAACAAGAACTTTAGCCAGTTATTTAGCGGATTGCCTCATAAAGCGGGGTGCATCACTTCATTGGGTTGATTTGCGTGAACAGCCCTTGCCGATGACAGATCCCGATTATCATCAGCAGGTAGAGGCTAATCCAAGTGCTGCGGTCCGTGAGTTTGTCAAAACCATTGCCGCGGCTGATGGCGTTATTCTAGCAAGCCCTGTTTATCAAGGATCTTATTCGGGTGTTTTAAAAAATGCTCTTGATAATTTGAGCTATAATGCCTTTTTAAATAAACCTGTTGGACTTATCTCTCATGGGAGTACGGCCAAAAAATGCGCACAACCGTGTGAACATTTAGTGCCGGTGGTGCACACGCTTTATGGTTATACACTCCAATGTCAAATCGCCTCTTCCAACGAAGATTTTTCCTCAGATGATGAAGGTCGTACTTGGAAAGTTATAAGTGAAGAGGTACAAACACGTTGTGAAAGACTTGCTGATGAAATGTACACATTTTTAAAGCAAAGAGGTGGGATTTAAAGCAATAAGGGAGGGGGCATGAAAAAAAAGGATGCGCACTATCGTTATTTAGTGGTAGGGGGCACAGGGATGCTTGCCCCTTTGTATCAATCACTAGAGCCGCAAAAAGTGATTATTGCTGCACGCTTTCTTTCCCATAAAGTCCAGCTTGAGGCATTGCACAACAAACAGTTGTGCGTGTCGTTGGATTATGATTGTGCGGCATCAAAGGCGCAATTTTTAGAAGCTGTGAAGCAATGGCATGATCTAAAATATTGCATATTATGGATTCATTCGCCCGCCTATGCATTTTCTTGCGCATTAATTGAGCAGTTGGCTCTTTTGCCTAAACCGCCATGTATTCTTCATATTTTTGGTTCCAACATGCATGATCAAATGATCCTCGAGTGCGCGCGCAAAAACAAGGTTGATTTTATCCCCATTCAATTAGGACAAAAAACAACGCCCAAAGGTTTACGATGGCTGACCCATAAGGAGATAAGCCAACAGGTACTGGATGCCATAAAAAACCATATGAATAAACAAAACTTATGATCAATACCTATGGCTTTGCAAAGAAGCAGTACCCCTTCAATCTCTATCCATACCCGAACACCCTCTTGAATAGCCCATACTCTCTTACATCATAGGCTTTGAGAACGAACAATCCCCTCCCTTACGCCTCTAAACAGCATGCCTATATCAACAGCTCCAAAACCAAACGTTTTTCTAACCCTTCTCACACGGGCTTATCCCCTTCTCACAACCATCACAGCTCTTGAGCAACCACACACCGTTTTACAGTTTCACGTTTTTACGATTTTGCAAATTCACAGAAAACAACAAACTGCCGATAAACCGCCCCATTAAAGCCTATCACCAGCCTATCATCAGCCTATTACAAACCTATCATCAGCCTATTCATTGCCATTAGTCCTTTCCCCCAGAGATCAGCGTAAAATGAGAAAAACAATCGATGCCCTCCTCCCAAGCCGTGAAGAAATGGCATGATCTAAAACTTACGCCTCCCCCATGACACGAGCACTACATGCGCTTTTTCAGCGCTGCGTTTAATTGTTTGGTAACCTTGTAATAAGAGATCAAACGCTTGATAAAGAAATATACAGTGCCACACGCGCACTTTATTTTCCTTATCTTTTCAACACCATTCCACACACACTTCCCTTTTCCCCCAACGCCCTCCATTACCCCAATTCCCCAATCCCCCATTCCAATGACGCATTGCACAATCCAACCTTTACGCCTCCATTGGCACCCTCTTTACCCCATATCCTCCCCACAACCATCACGTCTCTTGAGCAACCACACGCCTTTTTGCAGTTTCACGTTTTTACGATTTTGCAAATTTACAGAAAACAAGCAAACTGCCGATAAACCGCCCCATTAAAGCCTATACAAGCCTATCACCAGCCTATTACAAACCTATCATCAGCCTATTCATTGCCAACAGCCCTTTTCCCCCAACGCCCTCCATTCCCCCAATCCCCCATTCCCACATTCCAATTTTGACGCATTGCACAATCCAACCTTTACGCCTCCATTGGCACCCTCTTTACCCCATATCCTCCCCACAACCGTCACAGCCCTTGAGCAACCACACGCCCTATTACAGTTTCACGTTTTTACAATTTTGCAAATTTACAGAAAACAAGCAAACTGCCGATAAACCGCCCCATTAAAGCCTATCATCAGCCTATTACAAGCCTATACAAGCCTATTCATTGCCATCAACCCTTTTCCCCCAACGCCCTCCATTACCCCAATTCCCCATTACCCCATTCCAATTTTGACGCATTGCACAATCCAACCATTACGCCTCCATTGGCACCTTTTCTCCCCATATCCTCCCCACAACCATCACGGCTCTTGAGCAACCACACGCCTTTTTGCAGTTTCACGTTTTTACGATTTTGCAAATTCACAGAAAACAACAAAACTTCCGATAAACCGCCCCATTAAAGCCTATACAAGCCTATTACAAACCTATCATCAGCCTATTCATTGCCAACAGCCCTTTTCCCCCAGAGATCAGCGTAAAATGAGAAAAACAATCGATGCCCTCTCCCCAAGCCGTGAAGCAATGGCATGATCTAAAACTTACGCCTCCCCCATGACACGAGCACTACATGCGCTTTTTCAGCGCTGCGTTTAATTGTTTGGTAACCTTGTAATACGAGATCAAACGCTTGATAAAAGAAATATACAGTGCCACAATGGGTATTGTTAAGAAAAAATCAAAAACACCCCCCAGCAGAATGATCAAAATCACCGTCCAAGCTGCCGCCATTTCGTAATGCATTTTATCCCCTTCCCTTTATAAATTGATTGATTGGGTTGCTTCAGTCACTTCTTCCAACTGCTGAATCTTCTTTTTCAATCGATGGGTTAAAATTTCACGAAGGATCACAACAACAGGGATCGTTGCAAAAATACATACCGATAAAAAAAACCAGAAAAGCAAGAGAATGACAAAATATTCAAATCTGATCTCATCTATCTCTTTAAAGAAAATCACATAGACATAAGCTTTGAAAAACATAATGATGAAAGAAAGGCATGCGTGGAGGATATAATCTTTGCGTGAAAAAGCGAGCCATTTTTTTAACGAATAGAAACTTATCTGTGTTTCTAGTGTTAAGTTTTGCGGCACTCTCTCTTTTTCTTTTCCGCTTTTTTCAAAGAAACAAAAACGCTGTGGATGTTCTTTCATCAAACGTCTTTGTTTTTTCACTCTGTAATAGAGCCTCAAACGCTTGATTAAAGAATAATAAGGCGCCACAATAATCATATTCACAAAAATGGCAAAAACTGTAACTGCATTTAGAAAAAAACATCCAATCGGCAGAAAAAAAATAAAAACCGCGATCTCACTCCTCATGCGTATAACCTCATTGATTAATCTCTTGCTGCTTTATTTTTTCTTTTAGTTTTTTCTTTATTTTTTCCAATTTACGCTCTTTAAAACGACAAATCCCCCACAAAATAGAAAGGGGTGTGAGAAGACAAAACCATATCAACACTGGTAAGAGAAAAATAAGAGAACCAATTCCTTCCCATCTTGTCCATTGCAACGGCTGTACCAGAGACTTTGCACCCGCAGGAACTTCTAAAGCCATCATGATAAGGCATGTACAAAACATGATAAAAAAGCGGTGCCCTATTATTTTACACCGTCCCACCCCTTTACGCATTTCCACTGAAGACACCATAAATTTTCTAAATGAAAAGAAAGACTCTTCAAATGTTGCTTTTTTCTCCTGCATTGTTCCCCTCTGCTTTTACGCTTCGCGCTTTTTACGCATTATTTTTAGGTTTAAGCTCTTTTTAAATTATCTAAACTCTTTATTTTTCTCAATAAATTTTTTCATCAATCCTAATTTCTACATCCATATATTCTAACTCCCCATCCTTTATGTAAAGAATATGAGGACGATAGTTTTTTCCATCAACCTCACAAATCGCGTCCTTTTCATAAACAAAATATCCCTGTTGCCTTAATTCTTGTCTTTTTTCCTCGATCAATTTTTCATAAGAATCTCTTCTTCTATTGCACAAATTGGGATCTGTAGCTCTAAAATATTCATAGCTTTCTACCTCCATGGAAAAATCCTTTGCCGCCTGTTGAAGCAAATCGTAACTGGGTTGCTTTGTCTTTTCTACCGCCTGAGCGATCACCATTGCGCGTTCCAGATGCTCTTCTTCAATGCTTGCCTCAAAGCCCAGCTTCTCACCTTCTATAAAGCTTTTGTGATAAGAGTGTAAGGTTTCAACATCGCCCATCAAAGCCAGAGCCGCAAGATAACGCAGGGAATAAGAAGCCAACCGAGGGACCACCGTTTTGTTTTCCCAAGGCAGGATTCTATATTGAGAGTGAAGCATCTTGCCAAGATCAACCTCAGTCATTGCCTCATCTAAAGCTTTCTCGAGTGCACGACGTAAACATCCAACGCTTACCTTTTCTTCAAAAATTTCCAACCCCTTCACATCAAAACTCAATTCAAGAGCAATCAAGCCTCCAGAATTATAAGGGTCTATCGTTTGGCAAGCCGCCGCATGGATACCAGAAACCACCGCAATTGCACAATCAAATCGCGGATACCCCTTCTCAGCATTATAAAGAAACTGCACTTCACGATCTGGTAAATAATAGGTGGCCAAATGATCTCCTTTTCCTTCAATTTCCACCTTCCACCCCAAACTCTTTAAAAGCGCCGTTGCACTTTCCATCGTTAAGATTTCTTCATCAGAAAGAGAAAACTCTTTTTCCTCAGATAACAGCTTAATCATCGGCATTGCTCCACTAGACGGCTCAAAAGCGACAGGTTGTTCAAGCACGCGGCTTAATTCTTTTGTCACTTGGCAATACAGTTTCACCCGCTTGAAAGTAGAGTAATACAATGCCCAAATAAACATCATGACCACAGCAGAAAGCAGCGTGAAAAGCGTCAAGCCCATACCCCACGAGAGTACAACAATAATATCCATCATTTTAATATCTATCATTTTCTCCGCCCCTTCATGCGCTGTTTTGTTGAGAAGCGGTTTTTCTCCGCTTCCAGATTGCTTGCTCCAACATATCGATCTTTTCTTTCAACAGAACCGTGAAAATGATACGAACCACAAAGGCAACAGGGATGAACAAAAAAATAAACCATGATATAAGCTCCATAATTAACGAGAGAGCTGCCACGACATCCCCTTCCCACTCCGCCAACTTCCACCCAAGCAACATGGGTACGAAGCGAAGAGCCATTCTTAAAGCTGCCACAATGAAAGCAATACAAAAGATGACTTTATAATTTTTGCGTGTCAGAAACGCTTCTTCAAGCGCAAAAGTCCGTGGTTCTTTATCCAATGGTGAATTTTTTCCATTGCCCCTCATTTTTTATCCCTCATTTGTTTCAATTTTCAAGCCATTTTCATGAACCGAAGCTTTCGTCCTCACAATGAATGAGAGTTCATCAATATCAAGCGCTTGTATCCCTCATCTTTTATAAAGACAATATCAAGGGTGCATTTTTTTCCATCACCTTCAAACATCGCACGAATAGAAGGTCTCTCCTACAACGCATGAGAATATATAAAGACCAGTATTCATTTTCTGCCCGCCCTTCACGCGCTGTTTTGTTGAGAAGCGGTTTTTCTTCGCTGCCAGATTTCTTGATCCAACATATCGATCTTTTTTTTCAACAAACGCGTAAAGATGATACGGACCACAAAGGCAACAGGAATGAGTACAAAAATTAAATCTAATATAACCTGCACGATGCAAAAGAGAACTGTTATGACATCCCCTTCCCACCCCGCCAACTTCCACTCAAGCCACATTGGTATGAAGAGAGCCGTTCTTAAAGCTGCCACAATGAAAGCAATGCAAAAGATGACTTTATAATTTTTGCTTGTCAAAAACGCTTCTTCCAGCGAAAAAGACCGTGGTTCTTTATCCAATGGTGATTTTTTTCCATTGCCCCTCATTTTTTATCCCTCATTTGTTTCAATTTCTAAGCCATTTTCATGAACCGAAGCTTTCGTCCTCACAATGAATGAGAGCTCATCAATATCAAGCGCTTGTATCCTTCATCTTTTATAAAGACAATATCAAGGGTGCATTTTTTTCCATCACCTTCAAACATCGCACGAAGAGAAGGTCTCTCCTACAACGCATGAGAATATATAAAGACCAGTATTCATTTTCTGCCCTCCCTTCACACGCTGTTTTGTTGGTAAGCCGTTTTTCTTCGCTGCCAGATTTCTTGATCCAACTTATCAATCTTTTTTTTCAACAAACGCGTAAAGATGATACGGACCACAAAGGCAACAGGAATGAGCACAAAAAGAAGCATTGATATAAAAACCAATATTAATGTTAAAATGAACAGGATATAATTCCACCACCCTGTCAAATCCCACTTAAAAAACATAAAGAATGCCATTATAAAAGCTGACACAATGAAAGCAATGCAAAAGATGACTTTATAATTTTTGCTTGTCAAAAACGCTTCTTCCAGCGAAAAAGACCGTAACTCTTCATCCAATGGTGCATTTTTTCCATTGCCCCTCATTTTTTACCCCTCATTTGTCTCAATTTTTAAGCCATTTTCATGAACCGAAGCTTTCGTCCTCACAATGAATGAGGGTTCATCAATATCAAGCGCTTGTATCCCTCATTTTTTATAAAGACAATATCAGGGGTGCTTTTTTTTCATCAACTTCAAACATCATGTTTTCATCACTCACAGTGTACCCCCTATTATCTTAAGGCTTCTCTTTTCTCCTCGATCAAATTTTCATAAAAATATCTTCTTCTATTGCACAAATTTGGGTCTCTGACTCTAAAATTCTAAGTGCTCTTTTTATTTTCAGGAAGATAAGCTGCTTTCCAAAGAAGAAGCAAACGAGTGCAAGAAAATCGTAACGAGGTTGCTTTGTCTTTATGACGATTTAAATCATCAACAAAACCGGCCCAAATTGATTTTTTCGATATTTTTTTCAAAGCCCAAACTTTCATCTTCCATAAAGCTTTTATGAGAAAGCTGCCAAATGTTAACATCACCAAGCAATGTCAAAACCACAAGGGTGTGCAAGTAAAGAAGAAGCCACTTGAGAGATAGAACAATTTCCTTTCCCCAAGGTGGTGCCCCCATATTGAAAGCCCAAACACGCGGCCAAGATCAACCTCAGTCCCAGATCAACCTCATTCATTGCCCTCATCAAAAACTTCCTCAAGTACACAGCATAAATGCCTTACGCTTACCTCTTCCTCAAAAATTTCCAATCCCTTTGCCTTAAAATCCACCCCTTTGCCTCAATGCCTCGTTGTCAATCTGGCCCCCCAAAATGATAAAGCCCCCAAATGATAAGGATTAATCATTTGGCAAGCCGCAGCATGGATACCAGCGTCTCCAACAATTCCATAACCAAATTGCACAAAACCTTTTTCATCCAGAGATGAGAAACTGTCCTTAGCGGTCTCGTAAATAAATAACAGTCTCGTAAATAAATAAATGTCCCTCTTTTCTTTCAATTTTCCCCCTCTACCCCAGGCTCTTTAAAAGCACTGTTACACTTGCTATGGAGCAAAAAGTCTTGATCAAAACGTGTGCTTTTGGCTCACCTTCTCTATGCGCCTTGCCTCCACCTGCAAGAAAATGGGTTCTTTTTCCCCAAACACCAGAATATCTTTTGCTTTAAATATAGATTTTTCGCTCTCCATATCGCTTGGTAAGACACATTTTTATGCTTGATAAAAGAAAATAAGTTACAAGATTTTCACTCTTTAAGAGAACAGAAACAGCAAGTAAAGTCCAAGAGCAGCCCCTCTTCACTTTCCCCTTAAAAGCTCACAAAAATCCCACTCAAACAAAAGTACCACTCAAGCAAAAGTACCACTCAAGCAAGAGCACCTCTCAAGCAAGAGCCTCAATTCTTTTCAAAACACGACACAAATATAAAAAGGCATAAAACGAGAAGTGTCCCCCATGCTCCTTAATGAACAAGTCAAAAGCAAGGCTCAACGAAAGCCTCTCTTCACTTTTTCCCCTCGCTCATTTTCCCCTCGCTCATTTTCCCCTCGCTCATTTTCCCCTCGCTCATTTTCCCCTCGCTCATTTTCCCCTCGCTCACTTTCCCTCGCTCACTTTTCCCTCACTCACTTTTCCTTCACTCACATCGTATAATATGACGGGAGCTCCTTTCTGCTCAACCTCTTCTTCTAATTGCCGTATCATTTTGTTCAACTGACGGGTCACGATAAAACGCATAATAAAAACAATCGGTAAGAATAAAAAAGTACAGGCAAGCAGCCATGCCAGTGGCTCGAATACGACAAGAGAAACAAAGTCCTGCCCTCTCCATATCTTAACGACAACAGTTATAACTATTGGAGCAGTCGCCATGACCGTAGAAAGATAGAATATTTTTTTATAGTCTTGCCAAACAAGAGAAAGCTGCTTTTTATCAAACATTCTGCTGCTTTTTATTTTGGGGAGTTCTGTTTTAAGGCAATATCGCGTTCATTCAGCACGCATTTCAGTTCCTTTTTCACGCGACAATAAAGCCGCGCACGCTTGATAAACAGGTAATAAATGACAACGATTGGCGCCCACATTAAAACATTTAAGAGCGTAAAACACAGGAAAGAAATGGCTATTAATGTTATAAGACTACTCGTCATTTTGTCCCCCTTCCACATTCTGCATACGCATTGCCTGATCGCGTTGTTGTATCGCTTCTTCCAATTGTGGAAGTATTTTGTTCAATTTTCTCGTTAATTTTATACACATGATCCCAATGATCGGAAAAAAGAGAAGAACCCCTAACCATATAAGGCTCAACAGCTGCATGATAAAGGCAACACTATCATTTTTCCACCATACAAAATTTGCGATAGAGAAAGCAGATTGGAAAACAGAAAAGAGAATAAGGATAAAAAGGATTATTTTACATTCTTTTGAATAAAAAGGCAGAGATTCTTTGAAGTTAAGAAAGCGCATTGTCGCATCAAGGGTCTTATGGGCGAGATTGTGTCTCTTCATTTCTCCCAGATCATTGCGCAATTGTTGTATGGCTTGCTTTTGTTGCGTCGTACTCTTTTTCAAGCCTTGAGCGAGTTTAAAAGATAACCTGATATATTTGATCAACAGGTAAGGAAGCCTAACCATAACCATAACCATTAAAATGGCAATGATAATGAACCCTAAAAAAGCCAAATGCTGCATCATAATGCTCCCTTTTTTTCCCTATCGCATTGATGTGAAATCATCATTTTTATTTTCTTCTCAAGCAAATGTTTCTAATTCCTTTACTGTTTCTTGCACGCCATACTGAAGGAGACTATGGAGAATTAAAATGACAGGTAAAGAAACAACAATACATGTCCAGACCCAAAACAGCAGTCGCATGACAAAATCAATAATGTGAAGCACTATCATAGGCACGTAATTGTGCAAAAAAACCGCAGATTTTGGAAGAAAAGCTGAAAAAACGACAACACCTGTGCTAAGTGCAACCATAACGAAGGCGATAGAAAAGATCATAAAATAATCTTTTTTTGAGAGAAGCAAAGATTCTTGAAAAGAAAAGGCACGCAACTGTGTTGCAAGAACTGTATTCTGTCCCCTACCCTCTGCCTGATTATGCCTCAAATTCTGCGCTGCACCCTTTTTTAATTTTCGCTGCGTCACCAATAACAAGATTGTCCGTTTTATCAAAGAATAATAAAGTGCAACGATTGTCACCACGGTAGAAAGGAATACCATAAAAATTGCAGAACAAATAAAAATTACCGTCCCTACGGCAATCAACATTCCAATGATTAAAGAAGCGCTCACTTTTTCCCCCTATTGTCTTCTGTTAAGAGATTGGTTGTCTAGCTGTTTCTGCTCTGGTAAGGTTTCCCATTGTAGCATCATTTCCTTCACATCCCGTTTAAATACGGCGTTAAAGACAAAAAAGAGCGGAAACAACCCAAAAAGAACGCCAAAAATTATTTGCGGCAAGAGACATAAAAAAGCCCAAACACTATTCCACCCCGCATCAAGAACATGCTGAATTATAGGATTTTGGAATGGGTGTTTAAGACTTTCCTGAAAACTTTCTTGTTTCATTTTTCCCAGTGCTTGGAACTGTTCCTTGGATATAACGTGAAAAAATTCCAAAGGGGTCATATAGGCAGACGCGGAAAAAAGCACCAACAAGAGGATAGCCAAACAACAAATGATGATATAATCGCCTGTTGAAAGCATCATCCATTTTTTGAAAGTTGCCGATTGATCCAACACTGGCTGCGATACAAAAGCCTTATCTCCCTTATGGGCAGATTGGTGTTGTGATTTATCTTCGATCATACGGATACTCCCCCACTTCTAAAATTCCCACTCTTCAATATTTGATAGCACGCCACCAGCGCGGTAAATTCGCTTAGCACCCTTCTCAGAGTAATGCAAGTACTATAAATCCCCTCTACGTATTTTGTTTATTTGCCCTATACGCGCTTATACATGAAGCACTATACGTGAGGCGCTTACAAGCCACCCCCCCCTATCCCCAAGGTGGTGCCCCCATCTTGAAAGCCAAGCACGCGGCCAAGATCAACCTCAGTCCCAAATCAACCTCATTCATTGCCTCATCGAAAACTTCCTCAAGTACACGACACGCCCTACGCTTACCTCTTCCTCAAGAAATTTCAATCCCTTTGCCTTAAAATCCACCCCTTTGCCTCAATGCCTCGTTGTCAATCTGGCCCCCCCAAAATGATAAAGCCCCCAAATGATAAGGATTAATCATTTGGCAAGCCGCCGCATGGATACCAGCGTCTCTCACAATTCCATAACCAAATTGCACAAAACCTTTTTCATCCAGAGAGAGAAACTGTCCTTCACGGTCTCGTAAATAAATAACGGTCTCGTAAATAAATAGATGTCCCTCTTTTCTTTCAATTTCCCCCTCTACCCCAGGCTCTTTAAAAGCACTGTTACACTTTCTATGGAGCAAAACGTGTGCTTTTGGCGCGTCTTCTCTATGCGTCTTACCTCTCCACCTGCAAGAAAATGGGCTTTTTTTCCCCAAACACCAGAATATCTTTTGCTTTAAGTATAGATTTTTCGCTCTCAATATCGCTTGGTAAAACACATTTTTATGCTTGATAAAAGAAAATAAGTTACAAGATTTTCACTCTTTAAGAAAACACCAACAGCAAGTAAAGTCCAAGAGCAGCCCCTCTTCACTTTCCCCTCAGCACTCAAGCAAGAATCCCACTCAAGCAAGAGCCCCACTCAAACAAAAGCCTCAACTCAAGCAAGAGCCTCAATTCTTTTCAAAACACGACACAAATATAAAAAAGCATAAAACGAGAAGTGCACCCCATGCTCCTTAATGAACAAGTCAAAAGCAAGGCTCAACGAAAGCCTCTCTTCACTTTTTCCCCTCGCTCACTTTCCCCTCACTCACATCGTATAATATGACGGGAGCTCCTTTCTGCTCAACCTCTTCTTCTAATTGCCGTATCATTTTGTTCAACTGACGTGTCACGATAAAGCGCATAATAAAAACAATCGGTAAGAATAAAAAAGTACAGGCAAACATCCATGCCAATGGCTCGAATACGACAAAAGAAACAAAGTCCTGCCCTCTCCATATCTTAACGACAACAGTTATAACCGTTGGAGCTGTCACTATGACCGTAGAAAGATAGCATATTTTTTTATAGTCTTGCCAAACAAGAGAAAGCTGTTTTTTATTTTTGAGAGATCTGTTTTAAGGCGATATCGCGTTCATTCAGCACGCATTTCAGTTCCTTTTTCACGCGGCAATACAACCGCGCACGCTTGATAAACAGGTAATAAATGACAACGATTGGCACCCACAATAAAACATTTAAGACCATAAAGAACAGGAAAGAAAAGGCCATTAATGTTATAAGACTACTGGTCATTTTATCCTCCACGCCCATTCTTCATACGAATTGCCTGATCGCGTTGTTGTATTGCTTCTTTCAATTGTTGAAGTTTTTTGTTCAATTTTCTCGTTAATTTTATACACATGATCCCAATGATCGGAAAAAAGAGAAGAAGCCCAAACCATAGAATGCTCAACAGCTGCATGATAACGCCGACCATATCGCTCTTCCACCATACCAAATTTGCGACAAAGAAAGCAGATTGCAAAACAGTAAAGAGGATAAAGATAAAAAAGATTATTTTACATTCTTTTGAAGAAAGAGGCAGAAATTCTTTGAAGTTAAGAAAGCGCATTGTCGCATCAAGGGTCTTATGGGCGAGATTGTGTCTTTTCATTTCTCCCAGATCATTGCACAATTGTTGTATGGCTTGCTTTTTTTGCGTTGTACTCTTTTTCAAGTCTTGAGAGAGTTTAAAAGATAACCTGATATGTTTGATCAACCGGTAAGGAAGCCGGATCATAACCATAAACATTACAATGGCAATGATGGTGAACCCTAAAAAAGCCAAAAATTTTATAACAATAGTCACGTGTTTCCCCTATCGCATTGATGTGAAATCATCATTTTTATTCTCTTCTCAAGCAACCATTTCTAATTTCTTTATTGTTTTTTTCACGCCATAATGAAGGAGACTATGGAAGATTAAAATGACAGGTAAAGCGACAACAATACACGCACAAAACCAAAACAGCAGCTGCATGCCAAAAACGCCAACCTTAAACAATAGAGGCATATAATTGTGTAAAAAAATCACAGATTTTGGAAAAAAAGCAAAAAAAGCGAGCAAAACTGCGAAAACCACAATCACAATGAAAGCTAGAAAAAAGATGATACAATAATCTTTTCTTGAAAGTTCCAAAGATTCTTTAAAAGAAAGGGAGCTGAGCTCTGTTGCAAAAACTGTATTTTGTCCTATGCTGACTTTCTGATTATGCCCCAAATTCTGTAATGCACCCTTTTTTAATTTCCGCCGCATCCCACACAACAATATTGTCCGTTTTATCAAAGAATAATAAAGTACCAAGATTGTCATCAGAGTAGAAAAAAGTATCATGATCTCCCCGAGAAACATGACAGTACTCCACCATACTGTAGTCAAAATTACAAAAGTACTTATAAAAGAAGCAGCCACTTATTTTCCTATTGTGTTCTGTTGAGAAATTGGTTGTCTAGCTGTTGCTGCTCTGGCAATGTATCCCACAGCTTCATCATTTCCTTCACCTCCCGTTTAGAGATAGCGTTAAAGACAAAAAAGAGTGGAAAGAACACCACAAGAACACCAAAAATCATTTGCGGCAAGAGACATAAAAAAGCCCAAACACTATTCCATCCCGCGTCACGCAAAAACACGATTGCAGGATTATTTTCAAAAGGCTGTTTCAAGATCTCCTTAATCATTTTTCGAAGATCTCCTTGTTCCATTTGTCCCAGTGCTTGAAACTGTTCTTTGGATATAACGTGAAAAAACTCCAAAGGATTCATATAGACAGTCGCGGCAAAAAGCACCAACAAGAGGATAGCCAAACACAAAATGATGACGTAATCTTTTCTTGAGAGAGCCGTCCATTTTTTGAAAACCGCACACTGATTTAACACGGGCTGTGACGCAAAAGCCGTATTTCCCTTATGGGCAGATTGGTGTTGTGATTTATCTTCGATCATACGGATATTTTCTCACTTCTAACATGCCCACTCACTCTTTGAGAACATGCAACCAGCAAAACCGGTTTATCTAGCACTCTTTTCACCATGAAACACGCGCTATAAGCCCCTTTAAGTCTATTTTTAAAATTTCTCATACGTGACAACATACAATCCCTAAACCTTACAAGCACAAATGCCATTGTATCCTCTTATCTATTACCCACACTTCAAAAGACAATGTTTCACAAAACTCAACAAGCAAAAATATTCAATCTAAGAAATATCTGATGTGTAAAGTTTACAAACAATACACTGATTTATAACAATTTATTGTTTTTCATATTAAATGAGAACCCTAAATACCGTAGGATTGTCTTATTCCAAACCTATTCCATATTAAATCAACCCAAACCATGTCTCTTGTGCGTTACAAGCAGAAAGAGCCATATAGAGTAAAACATTAAGAAAGGATGATAAATGCCTCTAAGGAAGCGCCTCAAATGCCAAGAGCTGTCCGCAACAATGAGAGCTGGCAAAATGTGTGATGCTATAGACTTTCTTCTTCACAAGCGTAAAAATGGAAGTGTGCAATAGATTTTATATTATTCAAACTTTATATGGATTTCATTGGGGACTTTATCGTTATACCCTTCATGAGCACCCTTGCAAAATGGGCAAAAGAGAGCCCTAAGACATGGCTCTTTAAAAAGCAACACAACACAAAACAAAGTCAAACAAGCAATCGATTATCCAGTATAAAAAACGTGCGACAAACAACCTTAATCCTCATTTGAAAGCTTCTTAATCAAAAAGGCTTCATTTTAAAAATTCTTCATTAAAGATGAAATATCTCACAGCCCCTACATTTGTATAGCCCCTACATTCATCAAGGCATCTCTTATAAAAGCATCTTTTTATAAAGGCATTTTCTTCTTATAAAAACAGCCTCTTTCGATAATGCATTCCGTCCTTTAAACGACATCCCCTCGTCTTATGATGAGATCCATTAAAACGGAAAACTTATACTCTATAAAGGATACTTACAAAGGATACACCAAACAAAATAGCGAGATCATTCACAGTTTATTTTAAGCCGATAAACGATATTTTATTTGAAAATATAGGGCATCTTATGCTATTATAATAGAATGCGGAGGTTTGCTTTTTGCCGCTCTCTGCCACTCAACAGAAGACAATATATCTCCTATAAAGGATAAAAGTATGCTTAACAGCGTGATGTATATCAAATATCTTGGGAAAGCGCCCAACAACAAAAAAATAAGAGAACCCAAATAAAAAGCTTCCAACTTAAGAAAACAATGACCTTTCAAAAGTGGAATTGAAAAATTTCCACAAAGCGCTCGTGAAAAAAGAGACAAATAATCCCATTAGAAAAAACTTCCTATTAGAAAGACGATGACATGCCCTTGAAATCCATTGTTATTTTTTCATTCACATTTGACAAAAATTTTCCTTCAATCTCTCAAGAACAGTTAAGAAATATTTAGAAAGCAAATAATCCGCTAGCAATAAAAAAATAAGCATGACAGGGGCGGAAGATAAGACTGATAGGGATAAGATAAAAAAGGTAAGAAACCACCTTAAAGATGATTTTTTCGCCCCACACCGTTGCTTTTCTTTGCATTTAAAACGCCTTTAGTATCGTTTGTTTTTTGATCTGCAACGGCTGATATTTCCCGGTATTTGCTCACTCCCCCCCAGTATTTTCCCCCTTTTAAGTATTTTCCTCTTTTTAAGTATTTTCCCCCTCTTAAGTATTTGCTCCCCCCAATATTTGCGCCAAGTGCTTTTTACATCACTGTCCCCCATCAACAGACAGTTTCTTTTTCATTCAAATGGTTAAGTTCATGAAAATACGTAAAAAACGCGGTAGATCGAAAATAACAGGAAAGCGAGAGCCCAATAGCTGTATTTCACGTGCCCAAAATTCCAGCGAATCTGCGCTTCAATCTGCGATTGAAATGCGTGCAAAACACTTTGGTTTAAGCTTCGAAGAAGCGAAAAATCCGCTTGTCGGAACCTATATTGGGCGTCTTTGTTTGCTTGGCTATAAAGAGGCTTCATCAGGCATCAGTAAAGAGCAATATGACACGGCGCAACAATACTTGCAAATTAGAAACGACTATTTATGTGCAAAAGGTTTACCAAACGGTTATTATGATGGTTTTACGCACAGCGCATCAGATGAGAAAGCAAAAAAGCAATGGGTCCAAAGAGCAACGGAACACTATGAAGCTATGCAAGAAGCGATTAAAGAAGCACAATATCTACATCGTCAACACAACTTCCATGCGGCATTACACTATCTTGTTATAGAAGATCAACCGCTGCCTAATCTTGTTGGTTCGTTGCGTATTATTCTTGATGCCCTTTATAAACATTTTGACAGTTCTACCCAAAAGAGCCTTGGCTAAAACACCCATCATTTCCTCCCCCTCACAGGATAAAGATTCTCCCCCTTCTTTTATAACATGCCTCTTTATAACCAGCGCCTTTATAAAGTCCCCCTTTGGCAAATGACACTTGAGAACCTCTGAGCATGCCCTTTCATAGAATTTCATGGGATTGACAAGCTTAAAGCGCACAACAAACAAGCTTAAAAATATCCACCACGCCCTTTAAAAAAATACTTCAACTGTCAAAGAGACTTAACCTTATACCTACCAGTGCCTCACTTAATCCATGCCTCAAAGGACAATATTTCACGGCATGGACAGGATAAATATTGCCCCCTCTTTAAAAAACAGCAACATTCTTCCCTCTACCCCCATTGTAACAAACCACCCTCATCATACACTTCACCCAATATCGCAACATCCTTAGCTCTTCAGACAATTCATTATCGTCATTTTACGTCTTTTCTTGTACAATTCTATATGGCTCTTCTGATCTTATGACGGACAAGAGCTATGGCTTTTATTTCAGCATAATCTGGGTTTCTCATTCAAGATAAATAATGATAAAATATCCACTATAAATCAATAGCTTATCATTAAAACAACCCGTTGATTTTTGACACAATTAAAAGCATCATCCCTTAAACGAAAGAAAAAGCCCCTACCAACAATCTCCTCCCTCATCAACAACTGCACCGATAACCCTCCACACCCATCACACCACCACTAATACGACAGCCAGCACAACCCCAATCACCCCCACAAATCGCCAACACCTAAAGCTTTGTTCCACAAACACCTTCCAACCACCGCCTTCCTAATTCCATCAATAAAATACCACGGATTTCAAAACCACAATTCTCCCTTCATCTTGTCCACGCCTTTCTCAAAGGAGAAAATGTTTTTTGCCACATCAAAAACTTTTCCATTAAAACAAGATATTTTGCTGCATAGCCAATGAATGAGCTTTTTTCTGTAGATTTTTTCCCGCGATAAAGGAGGAAAAATAATCGTTTTGCGGTTGACAGAATATGAAAAATCGTATTTAATGATGGGTGCGGCAAGGGGTTTTCTGCGTCCAGATTTCATCGTAAAATTTTCGCATTATCATAAACTGTTATAAAACAGTGTGTTTCGCGACAATGTTTAAAACTTTACGGTTTGAAGGTATCTTTCGTCCTTTTCTGACTGTTTTCTTTTGCATTACACAATTTGCATCACCAACAGCCCCATAATTTTGAGATTTTCAAAACAAGTGGTATTCAATAAGGGCTCTCAATAGAACGCCCTAATAATCCCCCCATAAAATACCAATATCATACATCACAGCAATGATGAGCACTACACGCATAAAAATATGAAAACGGCATTATTATGCTCTCATCGCCTCACCTTTCAAGATGCAAAGGCTTGTTTTTCAAAACATTGTTTAGCCAGAATTGAAGAAGATAATATCACTTATCGATCATCAACATAGAGGCTAAGATTATGAAGCCACAAGATTCTCCCCCACCACATTCCTCACAAACCCCAGAAGGTGCAAGTGCACCTGAAGGGACGCATGCAAATGCATCATTAGACACTCTTACTGCACATTTAGAACGGCTTAACATTGAAAAAATAAAAAACACCCCTTTTAATCGTGCAGAATTAAAAGATATTATTGCCGGTTTAGAAAAGCATAATGCCGATGGCAGTTGGATCAAAAATTATTATGATATTCTAGATCTGTACATGATGCCAGCCTTGGTCGATCAAGCAAATCGTAAATATCCAGAGATGAATCTCAAACTTACAAGCCCCCCTGACGGCTTTGCCCTTGCTCTCAAAGAAACGCTCGAAAAGGGCATAAAATCTTCTAGGCTGATCGTTAACGCACAAGATAGGGGAATTCATTTTGCGGTTGTCGATCATCAAACCATTGATAATAAAACATCTTTGATCTTTTTTGAACCGACCTTACTGCGTGACACGCTTCCCGCATTACTTGCATTAAGAACGCGACAATCCATTGAACATCACCAATTTCCGAATATTCATTTTGCCATGGTAGAAATGGATATTCAACGAAGCTCCTCTGAATGTGGGATGTTCAGCTTAAGCCTTGCCAAAAAGCTTTATCTCGAAGCTCAAAAATTAGAAAGACTACACAAAGATAATATTAAGGGTGTGTTATGTGAACCAGACACGCCTTTACCTGCTGAAAAATTAGATCCATATCTTCCAGCTCGTTTATACAAACACGTGCAAGGAAGAAGACGTCTTGGGGAATATCTAAAAGCCAATCCAGAAGCAGCACAGGAGAAAGTAAACAAAAAAGGCGAAACCCTAAACGAGAGGTTTGAGAGAAGCTTGGTAGCAACAGAGGGAAAAACTGTTTCCGTTTCACAACACAGAAAAAGAGCCACAGAATACAAATCTCTAATGATGTAATAAGCGTTTTGGCCATAGCCATATTCCACCTTCACAAAGTAATGAAGCTCTGCGGCTTTACGGTAAGGCATAAATTGCTGTTAGCAAATCTTCTTTTGAGGTAAAGATGCAAACAGTAAGCGACGTGATCTCTTAAAAGATAAAAAGATACCTTACCTTTGACTCTGAAAAGCGTGGGGTTTTGTCTTTCGTAACCATTTTTTTTAATAAAGATGATTTCATCTCTTTGTTTTTTTAGATAAAAATCTTTCCTGCAAACATTGTTTAGCCAGAATTGAAGAAGATAATATCACCTATCGATTATCAATATGGAGGCTAATAGTATGAAGCCACAAGATTCTTCCCTCCCTCATTCCTCACAAACACCAGAAGGAGCAAGTGCAAATGCATCGTTAGACACTCTTACTGCACATTTAGAACAACCCAGTAGCGAAAAAGGCAAAAATATCCCATTCAATCGTGAAGAATTAAAAAGTATCATTGCCCGTTTAGAGAATGATATCTCAACGGGTCGTTGGTTCACAGCTGATTATGCAAGTACAGACCTTAAACTAATGCCAGCCTTGGTAGATCAGGCAAATCGTAAATATCCCGGCATGCGTCTTCAATTGGCAGCGTCATCTCACGACTTTGCCCTTGCACTCAAAGAAGCCATCGAAAACGGCGTTCAATCTTCTAGATTTATCATTCACACAAAGGACAGGGGAATCCATTTTTCAGTGATTGATCATCAAACCATCGATGACAAAACCTCCGTGATATTTTTTGAACCTACAACACTCAACAATATGAAACCAGCAGTGCTGGCATTAAGAACACAATTGGCTCTTAAAGCGCATGAGTTGCCCAATTGTTCTTTTGCCATGGTAGAAATGGATATTCAGCGAAGCTCTTCTGAATGTGGAATGTTCAGCTTAGCGCTCGCTAAAAAGCTTCATACCGAATCTCAAAAATTAGAAAGACTGCATAAGGATAATGTTAAGGGTGTATTATGTGAACCAGATACACCTCTATCTCCTGAAAAGTTAGATACATATCTTCCAACCTCTTTTTACAAACACGTGCAAGGAAGAAGACGTCTTGGGGAATATCTAAAAGCCAATCCAGAAGCAGCACAGGAGAAAGTAAACAAAAAAGGCGAAACCCTAAACGAGAGGTTTGAGAGAAGCTTGGTAGCAACAGAGGGAAAAACTGTTTCCGTTTCACAACACAGAAAAAGAGCCACAGAATACAAATCTCTAATGATGTAATAAGCGTTTTGGCCATAGCCATATTCCACATCCACAAAGAATGAAGCTCTGCGGCTTTACGGTAAGATATAAGTTGCTGTTAGCAAATCTTCTTTTGAGGTAAAGATGCAAACAGTAAGCAACGTGACCTCTTAAAAGACAAAAAGATACCTTACCTTTGACTCTGAAAAGCAGGGGATTTTTTCTTTCGTAACAAAATTTTTTAAAATAAAGATGATTTCATCTCTTTGTTTTTTTTAGATAAAAATCTTTCCTGCAAACATTGTTTAGCCAAAATTGAAGAAATAATATCATTTATCAATCATCAATATAGAGGCTAAGATTATGAAGCCACAAGATTCTTCCCTCCCTCATTCCTCACAAACACCAGAAGGAGCAGGTGCAAATGAATCTTTAGAAGACCTTATTGCACGTTTGATGCAAAGTTCCATCCAAACAGAAGAAGAACATGTTGCACCGAGTTCTGACGAATTAAAAGATATTATTACAGGCTTAGAAGATGATTTTGTCACCGGCCGTTGGATTAACGCTTATTATGAAAACACAGATATTAGATTGATGCCGGCTCTCGTAGAAAAAGCAAACAGCAAATATCCAGAAATGAATCTCAAATTGGCTCTTACAGCAGAAGAGTTTTCGCACGCCCTAAAAGAAGTCGTTGAGAGCGACGCAAAATCTGCCCGATTTATAGTAAATTCGGGAAGCAAAATCCACTTTGCCGTCCTTGATTATCAAAAAGTTGATGAGAAAATCTCTTTGATTATGCTTGAACCTACAACATTTCAGAATATCATAGCTTGCAAACTAGGGATAAAAATAAATCAAACCCTTCAATGTCTTCAACTGCCTCCTTATTCTTTTACCACGGCAGAAATGGATATTCAGCGAAGCTCTTCTGAATGTGGGATGTTCAGCTTAAGCCTTGCCAAAAAGCTTCATCTTGAATCTGATAAATTAGCAAGATTGCACAAAGATAATGTTAAGGGTGTATTATGTGAACCCAACTCATCTTTATCTGCTGAAAAGTTAGATTCCTATCTTCCAACCACTTTTTATAAACATGCGCAAGGAAGAAGACGTCTAGAACAATATTTAAAAGTCCATCCGGAAGCTGAACATGAAACAGTCAACAAAAAAGGCGAAACCCTGAGAGAGAGATTTGAAAAAAACTTAAAAACAACAGAGGGAAAAACTGTTTCCGTTTCTTCCCACCAAAAAAGGCTCACTGAATACAAATCTTTAACGATGTAATTGAGGCTTTTTCCATATTCCTATTCATCAAAGAACGAAGAGAGGCTACTTTACGGCTAAGATTTCTCTAAGCAAACCAGCTTTTGCGCTCATAAAACAAAAATAGCCAACAACTTTCCTCTTAAAGAAAAAGCACCATTGTCCTATAAAAACCATCCCCTCTTAAAATTGTATCAAAATTCCACAGCTCTTGTTAGCCCAAAGCTCTGTGTAACAATGAGACTCTTTGGATAAGCAAAACGTTTGATACATAAAATATTTAATGCTTTCGTCTTCAGTAAAAGCATATGTCTTTTTTTTCTGAGAGTATCCACTTCGTATCTCAAACACCCCCACATCAATGCCATACGACCAAACAACCGCAATAGACCAACACTTATCGTGCATCAACCCAACAGCTTCCCGCACCCCAAGAAGGCTCCATCAAAAACACCAGGAAAAGCTCTTAAAATCTACAACCTCTCTTAACGGAAAACACCAGCCCAACTATTACTCCTCTTGCCCAGCCATTATTCCACTTACCCAACTATTATCCCTTTTGACCAACCATTCCCCCATTCCCTAAGATGTCATAACCAACCTTTTGATTTCATAAAAGTTTCACATCTCTTCTGTTTTTGAAGCGTGAAAAATTCATTTTTAATCTGTCAACCAGCCTCACGTTAACGTGAGGCTTTATTTTATGGAGAAGCAAATGAGAAAAATATCATCAGCAGGGCTTGCGCTCATTAAACAATGGGAAGGATTGCGTTTACAAGCCTATAAAGATGCCATCGGGGTGTGGACAATTGGCTATGGTCATACCAGCGCGGCTGGTAAACCGTTCGTTCACAAGGGCATGATCATTACTGAAAAACAAGCAGAAGAAGTTCTTTCTCAAGATTTAAGACAATTTGAAAATACCGTTGAAAAACATGTGACGGTTTCTTTAACGGATGAACAATTCGCCGCGCTCGTATCGTTTTGCTATAATATAGGAACATCGGCTTTTTGTAATTCGACCCTGCTCAAAAAACTCAATAATGGCGAATATGAAGCCGTCCCTGCTGAGTTACAAAAGTGGACTAAAGCAGGAGGAAAACGTCTTCACGGTTTAGTGCACCGTCGTGCAGCAGAATCGGGATTATGGGCAAAAGGGGCTTATGTTTCTCCCAACTACCAAACTGTAGAAACGCAAGCTCCAATGGGATTTTTCAAAGCAGAAGCGCTTACACCGATTATTGGTTCTTTTTCTGGACTTGGGGGCTTATTGGCAGGCAATGGTCCCATCCAATGGGCATTAGCAACCATTATGGTTTTAGCCGCCTGCGTTGGCATTTTCTTTGTGGCAAAACGGTTTCGGGAGCAGCGCTTATGATGTGGTGGTTGAAAAAAAATCTGATGATAACAGGAGCGGCTCTGACCGCTTTTTTTATCGCTTTAGCAAAAGCTTTCACTCTTGGAAAGAAGGTTGAACAACAAAAGCAAATAGAAAAAACGCTAAAGTCATCAACAACACGGCTAGAGGTGGAAAATGAAATTAATCAAAAAAGTGATGCTGATGTACGCGCTGCTCTTACTCACTGGTTGCGCGATAAAAACAATCAATGAGCCTTTTTCTTGCGTTGGTTGGATGCCCATTTATTTAGACAACAAAGATCTCAATATCATCAGTTCAAATCTCGCAAGAGATATTTTAAAGCATAACAAACAAGGGGAACACATGTGTGGGTGGAAACATGGCTAGAAAAAAAACGGAAAAACAAACAGAGCTTACAGAAAAGGAAAAAGAAGTCCTACAAGAAATCATCACAACGTATAAAAGTGTAAAAATGATGTCACGCTATACGAAATGGATTATATTCATCATTTTCTTATTAGCACTTGATTTTTCACGGATCGTAGATGTGCTGGGAAGTATTTTTACACAAAAATCGAATATTCAGCTCTAAAATAAATAAAAAACGTGAGACGTGTTAAATCTTTTAAAAAGATAAAAAGCCATTCGTTATTTTTTGAAAACATGGAGATTTTATTGATGATTTTTCATGTCTCACGAGAAATTTTTACACGCCTCACAAACGTCGTGCTCTTCACAAACACTTTCATGAAATGAATTTAGGAGCATGAAGAGAGATTTTTAACCAACGCGTAAGTCAGCAACTTTGGTAACATAAGAAAAGGATCATACCAACATACATTTTTTTAATAAACTATTGATATCCAAATGATTTTATACTCTTCATAAATAGCATTGCCAAGAATTTGTATTAAAAGACATTTCTTTTAAAGAAGTGCATAAACAAGCAATGTAATGGGAGCCTTACATAAAGCCTCTCATCTTTACGTTGAATAAAAAAGCAAGCCGGCTCCTCTCACCCTCCCAATTCCCTGCCTCCCAATTCCCTGCCTCCCAATTCCCTGCCTCTCAATTTCCACCCTCCCAATTCCCTGCCTCCCAATTTCCACCCTCCCAATTCCCTGCCTCCCAATACCCTGCCTCTCAATTTCCACCCTCCCAATTTCCACCCTCCCAATTCCCTTATGTTCTATGCATAAAGGTCAAGTTGAAGAGAATATATGGAAAATCCTTGGCTCGAAAATATGAAAAGAAGGCATGAGGCTACAACAGAATTTCGCGTGCCTTTATCATCAGAAGCATTAAAAATTCTAACACAAGCACGTCTACTGTCTTGTCATGATTTTTTTCGGCTAACTGTCATGGTCCCCTTAGTTCAAAAATGGCTCCCCACTCAAGAATTTTCTGTCACAATATAGGCAACAAACAGAACTTGAGTATAACAATATGGGTTTGGCTCCAGTTTAGGTGATGAGCTTACCGAAAAAAAGATGAGAGCAAGGCGAAAAATTAGCTTTTATCTTTAAGCTTCTCAAATGGAGCAGTCTCCCCATTTCAGAGATCAACGAAACAGAGAGATGCTTATTCTCCTATGCAAAAGCTTGAAATACCAGCATCTTATTCATAAAAAACAAACCAGCCCCATCATGCTCTTTTCAACTCTGTCTTTCCAACGCTCAATAGGTACTAACTCTTAACTACTGACTCTTCTTAACTACTGACTTTTAATGATTGCGTTGGTTCATAAAAACCGTAGTGACCTCTCACCTTATGAAGCACAAACCCAGGATTTTTTAACGATGCATGCATAAACCTGAAATGAAAAAACAGAACTGTATTAGGAATAAATAATTATAAATCAAATGGTTATATTTTTATTAGCACAATATTTTCAAAGGAAACCACGATCCCCGCACAATAGAAACATTTCATAAAAACAAGAGAAAAAGCTATGGATTAAGAGTGAAATTCATTCACAATAACGGTAGATCAACCAGAGGAGAATAGAACAATCCTATAAGATAAAGGAACTGTCATAAAAGGAAAAACTGTATGAAACGTGAAAAAGCATAAAAAAACGGGCCCAGAAGACCCGTTTCTTTATTACGTCTAGGAATAAGAGCTTAGAAATCCATTCCGCCCATTCCACCCATTCCGCCAGCAGGCATCGGAGGCATTGGTGTATCTTTCTTTGGAACTTCAGCAACCATTGCTTCTGTTGTGATCAGAAGGCTCGCAATTGAAGCCGCATTCTGAAGAGCAGAACGCAAAAACTTTCACGGGATCAACAATTCTTGAAAGCAATCAAATCACCGAATTCACCGGTTGAAAAACATGAAAAGCATAAAAAAAACGGGCACAGAAGGCCCGTTTCTTTATTACTTCTATGGAATAAGAGCTTAGAAATCCATTCCGCCCATTCCACCCATTCCGCCAGCAGGCATCGGAGGCATTGGTGTATCTTTCTTTGGAACTTCAGCAACCATTGCTTCTGTTGTGATCAGAAGGCTCGCAATTGAAGCCGCATTCTGAAGAGCAGAGCGCACAACTTTCACAGGATCAACAATTCCCAAAGCAATCAAATCACCGAATTCACCAGTTGCGGTATTGTAACCATAAGTGTCAGCATTATTTTCCAGCACTTTGCCCACAATAATAGCGGCTTCTTCACCAGCATTGCTTGCAATCTGGCGCGCTGGTGCTTGTAGAGCACGACGAACGATACTAATACCAGCTTCTTGGTCAGGATTACTTCCCTTAACGGTCAACGCATTTGCTGCACGCAACAATGCGGTACCACCACCAGCAACAATACCTTCTTCAACAGCAGCACGTGTTGCATTCAAAGCATCATCAACACGGTCTTTCTTTTCTTTCACTTCAACTTCTGTTGCACCACCCACACGGATAACAGCAACACCACCAGCGAGTTTAGCAAGTCTTTCTTGCAATTTTTCACGGTCATAGTCAGAAGTTGTTTCTTCAATCTGAGCCTTGATTTGATTGACGCGAGCAGTAATTTCAGCCTTTTGTCCAGCACCATCAATAATGGTGGTGTTTTCTTTAGAAATATTCACTTTCTTTGCACGTCCAAGCATATCCAAAGTGACATTTTCAAGTTTAATGCCCACATCTTCAGAAATAACCTGTCCGGATGTCAAGATAGCGATATCCTCTAACATTGCTTTACGACGGTCACCAAATCCAGGAGCTTTTACAGCAGCAATTTTCAAACCACCACGCAATTTGTTGACAACGAGCGTTGCCAAAGCTTCACCTTCCACATCTTCAGCGATAATGAGAAGTGGTTTTCCAGACTGAACAACAGCTTCAAGCACAGGAAGAAGAGATTGCAAATTAGACAATTTCTTTTCGTGAATGAGAATGTAAGGATCATCAAGATCAGCGACCATTTTCTCAGCATTTGTGACAAAATAAGGGGAAAGATACCCACGGTCAAATTGCATTCCTTCAACGACTTCTAATTCCGTTTCAGCAGTTTTAGCTTCTTCAACGGTAATGACGCCTTCATTGCCCACTTTTTCCATAGCATCAGCGATCATTTTACCGATTTCAGCAGCGCCATTAGCGGAAATTGTTCCCACCTGTGCAATTTCTGCTGAAGTTTGGATTTTTTTTGCTTTTTTGAAGAGGTTTGCCACCACTTCTTCAACAGCAGCATCAATCCCACGTTTAAGATCCATTGGGTTCATGCCCGCAGCAACAGCTTTAACACCTTCTTGCACAATAGCTTGTCCTAAAACAGTTGCTGTTGTTGTTCCATCACCAGCGATATCATTGGTTTTAGAAGCAACTTCGCGCAACATTTGTGCACCCATATTTTCGAACTTATCTTCCAGTTCGATTTCCTTTGCAACGGATACACCATCTTTTGTGATACGAGGCGCACCGAATGATTTATCAATCACCACATTGCGACCTTTAGGGCCGAGTGTCACCTTAACAGCATTAGCAAGGATGTCGACACCGCGCAACAAACGCTCACGCGCTTCACGGCCAAATTTGACTTCTTTAGCAGCCATTTAATTTCTCCTTGGAGTTTTCTCAAAATAGTACACAATGAAAAACTAAGTGCTTCAATTAGCCCATAATTCCCATAATGTCAGATTCTTTCATGATGAGGAGGTCTTCCCCATTAATCTTGACTTCAGTTCCAGACCATTTTCCAAACAAAATACGGTCTCCTGTTTTGACTTCTAAAGGCACGCGCTTTCCGTTATCATCGAGAGCGCCATTGCCAACAGCAATCACTTCGCCTTCTTGGGGTTTTTCTTTTGCTGTATCAGGGATGATAATCCCACCAGCCGTTTTATTTTCAGATTCAACCCGACGGACAACGACACGGTCGTGAAGTGGGCGGAATTGTATATTAGCCATGTTTTAAATCCTTAAAACTGAACATAATTGCATTAATCTTAAAAGTTCTTGCTAGCACTCTCAAATTACGAGTGCTAGCATGTGTTAGATATAAAATCGGCATCTCTCAATGTCAAGAATAGCCATAAAAATAATTTCTCTAAATGAAGCTTCAAAGTCTTGCCTCTTATTGCACTTTCGCGTTATCTATCTTTTTTGAGAACCCGTGAACAAAAAAGGATCTTATCATGGTTGAAACACGTCAGGAAACGGATAGCTTTGGAACGATTTCGGTACGTCAAGATCGTTATTGGGGCGCACAAACTGAACGTTCTCTGCATAATTTTAATATTGGCAGTGAAAAGCAGCCTCTTGCCATCATCTATGCCTTAGTCCTTGTCAAAAAAGCAGCAGCGATTGTAAATATGGGCAAAGGAAAACTACCAGAAAATATTGGAAAAGCAATTATTGCCGCCGCTGATGAAGTGCTTGCTGGCGATTTTGATACGCATTTTCCACTGTCCGTCTGGCAAACAGGTTCTGGCACACAAAGCAATATGAATGTCAATGAAGTCATTGCTAATCGTGCTAGTAAGATTTTGGGAGGAAAACTTGGAAGCAAAAAACCAGTTCATCCCAATGACCATGTCAACATGAGCCAATCATCGAACGATTCCTTTCCTACGGCGCTTCACATTGCCACCACGTTGCAAACACGCCAACACTTACTGCCAATCCTTGAAGCTCTTATTGCGACATTAAAACAAAAAGAGCAAGAATTTGCAGATATCATTAAAATCGGCCGCACCCATACGCAAGATGCAACCCCTTTAACCTTAGGGCAAGAATTTTCAGGCTATCGTGCCGCATTAGAAGCCAATCGTCAGCGTATTGAAAATGCTCTAACCGATGTCCAAATGCTTGCTCAAGGTGGTACGGCTGTTGGCACAGGGCTGAATGCGCCAAAAGGTTTTGACGTTGCTTTTGCGCAAACAGTGAGCACTCTCACAGAAATAACGTTCCAAACTGCCAGCAATAAATTTGAAGCACTTGCCCATCATGGTGCCCTTGCGCATTTCCACGGGAGCTTGAATGCTCTCGCTGCTGATCTGTTTAAAATTGCCAATGACATTCGGTTTTTAGGCTCTGGTCCACGTTCCGGTTTAGGGGAACTCAGTCTTCCTGAAAATGAACCCGGATCTTCTATTATGCCCGGCAAAGTCAACCCCACGCAATGTGAAGCCTTAACCATGGTCGCATGCCAAGTCTTTGGTAATCACACCAGCGTAACCTTTGCCGCAAGCCAAGGACATTTTGAACTCAACGTTTATAAACCTGTTATTGGCTATAACGTTTTACAATCAATTACCCTTCTTGGTGATTGCATGCGTTCTTTTGATATGCATTGCATTCAAGGATTACGAGCCAATCGTGTTCATATTCACTCACTCATGGAGCGCTCACTCATGTTAGTCACAGCTCTTGCACCAGAAATTGGCTATGAAAAAGCTGCTGAAATTGCCAAAGCAGCGCATAAAAATGATACAACTTTGCGCACCGAAGCATTAAAAGCAGGTGTTTTTGTAGAGGATTATGACCGATTAGTTGATCCTAAAAAGATGATTGCTCCCCAATAAACAACCCACTAAAAAAGATGCAAACATCTTAAAACAAATCTTTCTGTCAAAAGATCGGGGTGTAAACACCCCGATGATGACCGATAACAATTACCCACAGCGTTCATTTTAGGCTCTGATCCGCATTTATGCTATGGGTGGTTTTGTTGCTTATATTGTACTTAAAAGGCACAACGGTTTTGGAAAGGCATGGATAGTCATAGCTCAACACCCAATGGCTATACTGGCAGAAAGTGATTTAAATGGATATGACCTTAAGGTGTTTTTCATTCTAGCTTCGCGTTTTGATTTTGAAAATCTATTAGCTATCAACCAAACAGAATGAGCTCAAAAAAATCGGTATTAATAGACATAATTTCAATCGAAGTATAAAAAGATTAATGAATTCATCGTAGTTACGCTTTACAATGTTATCATTATTGATAACATTGGGTAGATAACTCTTATCTCAATGAGATAATGTGTTTATTTATAATGATAATCTAGCGTTATCCATATTGAACGAAAATCCTAAATACCGTAAGATTTTCTCATTTTAAATCGGTCCCATGTTGCATCAATCAAAATCACTGACTTGCACATCACAAACGCAATGAATATGTGAATAGAAATTGTATCCGATAAGGACTACAAACGCCTCTAATGAACCACCTCAAGTGCCAAGGACTGTCACAACACCCCACGAACTGGCAAATATAGTAATGGTACCGGCGTGCTCCTTTATGAAGCGTAAAAGAGATGCTCAATAGATTTATTATTATACCATTCACAATCGCTGTCATGAAATGGGTTTAGGAACATTGAGAAATGTCTCTTTTATGAAGCGTGAAGATGGGAGTGCTCAATAGATTTATTATTATATCATTCACAATCGCTGTCATGAAATGGGTTTAGGAACATTGAAAAATGTCTCTTTTATGAAGCGTGAAGATGGGGGTGCTCAATAGAGGAACAGCTGTTGGAACAAAATTCAATGCACCGAAAGGTTTTGACCTTTGCTGAAACAATCAGCTCTCTAACGGGGATATCCTTGACAGCTCGCAAGAAATTGGAGGCATTTGCCCATTATGGCGCCCTCACCCATTTCCACAAAAACCTGAATGCACGCGCTAATCTCTTTAAAATAGCCAACGACATTCAGTTTTTAGGCTCTCATCCACGTTCCGGCTTTAAGCGAACGGAACGGAGAGTTTATCCGTTTTACATGGCGCATAAGAAACCTCATGAGACTTGAGATTCTCGCACTTTACTCCTTCTGATTCTTCGTATTCCATTCAATCAATCAAAACTATTCGCTTAGATTATTATAAGCAAAAGTGGCATATAGATAAAAAAGAAATAAAGTCGCCCATCCCCTCGAGTGCTCAAAAGGCTACCGCAATACAAAGCTATGCAATATCAAAAACGAGCAACGAATATGACGGTGCCAATATGCATTTTTTACGATAAATTGAATATTTAAGCACATTAATGTCAATCATAATGGATAATACATTTAATAACAAAAAGTGTTTTAATGTATATAAAGTAATATTTTTTTAACAAATAGAAAGCTTGTTTACTATACTATAATTTTTTCTAAAACACAGAGAACACTGAAAGAGTATATAAAAATACTGAAAAATCAATATAAACGCGGGATAATAGCATGAAAACAAGTTTCAAGAACGCTTAAATATGGATAATTATAGAGTTTTTGAATGTTTTAGTTTTCATAATGATATTAAATATAGATTTTTTTAACCAATTCGTATATAATGCGATTTGTATCTGAAATAAATTGGGGACGTTTTTATGAAAACAAAATGTTTAGTTGCACTATCTATTTTCACCTTCATTACCGCTTCAACAGCGCAAGCAGCAGATACAGTAATCTTTAAGCAATCAGAACCGAAGGTTTCATTGCAAGATGTTTCATCGTCACGTATTTCACCGGTTACTGTTTCTGCGCCTTTTTCTTGGTCTGGTTTTTATTTTGGAGGACAAATTGGATATTTTTCCAATAAAAATACTCTAAATTATGCACAAGAAGCCAGGGACGGAAAGTGGGCTTGGGTTGATAGAGATTTATCACCGAAACTATCAGGATTGAGAGCAGGTTTGTATGCAGGTTCTAATATTGATCTGGGAGATCTTGTTTTCAGTTTTGATACCGATATGGTCTGGTCTGGGAGGAAAAGCACCCAAACAGACAATGGAAAGAAAATTCTAGATGAATCAAACTCCATTAACATTGCCTTTAAAAAAGCTGGGATTCCTATCATAAAACCTGCAGCTCAGGGTGAAACGATATCCAACTATGGTGACATTGTTGTTAGCAGTGTAACATTGAAAGAAACGTGGTCTGGTGCCACGCGCGCGCGTATAGGTTTTGCTTCCCATCGTCTTATGCCTTATATTGCAGGGGGTATAGCCTATAGACAGATGCAATATATCATGTCACTTTTATCAAAATCGCAAGAAGATTCGACAATTTTTGCTTCTGGCAATGTGTTAGATGAGACAAAAACAATGTTTGGTTACACTGTTGGTGGTGGTTTTGATCTTGCAATGACAGATAATATCATTATGCGGACAGAATATCGTTATTCAGATTTTTTTAAAAAGAAATTTGCAAACGATAACCTTAAAATCTCTTCTCAAACGCATGATGTTCGCTTTGGTATCGCTTATAAATTCTAAGTTTTTTAGAAAAGTTGAACGATTAAAAAACCCTGTTAAAAACGGGGTTTTTTAATGCCCCTTTCCCCCTAAAAAGACGTAGATTCTAAAAACCTGTACTAAACTGTAAACAAATAGTCACGAAACAATAAAGCCTCTCCCTCTCTTAAAGCAAATTTCTATCCTCTCAGCCTTTCATGTAATGCCTTTGGAATATAAAAGCTTTACCATCATACCACTGGGCGCCATCGTAAAATAAATGAGAGCCGTTATTTAAGAGATATTTCTTTAAAATAAATATGGATATTGTGCATCAATTGCAGTTTTATAAGATGATGTTGACTTGGCCTCCCCGCTCTTAAAGGATAAAGATTCTAAACACCCATTTTTAAACACCCATTTTTAAACACCATGTCCGTTTATAAAAGCACAAAAACCCTTGGAGACTCTTGGGGGATATTGGGGGATATTGGGCGGGCTTCTTTGGGCTCCTCCTCATGGAATGCCCTTAAATCTCAAGCAAGACAAACACTGAAGAATATCCAACACACACCGAAAAAAATACTGTAACGTTTCAAGGAAGTATGCCCTATATGACCACACTTCAAACGACAGTATTTTACCGCTATTGTATGCCAGAGTGGAGAGAGAATATTGCGGTTCTCTGTTTATGTAATTTCTATAACGGGGAGACAGCTTCATTTAGGGAGCACATGAAGTTGTCAAGGTAAAAACCAATTTCCAATCTTACCATTTCCCTCTGCTTTACGACTTTCGAAAGCCTCTAAAGCATAATCTTTTAAGCCTCTCATGCTCCTGCCTTTTAAAGAGTGGAGATTACGCACTACCCCATGTTTTTGTTGCTCACATATCTTTTTGGCGATCACGCCCCTCATGTCATACGACAACGCTTCAAACCAAACACACTCAAATTCAAGACACTTTGGTTGCCAATTCACATGCGTGTTTTAAAGAAACAGCTCTCAAAACCCTCAAGCCCATTTTGCGACAGCACCTACAAGAATATAAAATCTATAAAGCCTCTAAAGCACTATTTTTTTAAACCTCTAAAACTCTGCCTTTTAAAGAGTGGAGATTACGCACTACCCCATGTTTTTGTTGCTCACATATCTTTTTGGCGATCACGCCCCTCATGTCATACGACAACGCTTCAAACCAAACACACTCAAATCCAAGACACTTGGATTGCCAATTCACATGCGTGTTTTAAAGAAACAGCTCTCAAAACCCTCAAGCCCATTTTGCGAAAGCACCCACAGGAATATAAAATCTATAGAGCACCATCTCTACACTTCATAAAAATGCAAGCTGGCACCATCCATCATATACTTTACCTCCAATGATGCCCTTGAAACGGTTCATAAGAGGCATTTTTATTCATTTTTTGTAAAATTTCACTCCACGCGAGCTCATCTAGCTTGTAACGTACAAGCGACATGATTTTGGTTGATTTACTATAAGCAGACTTGAAATGAGAGAATCCTACGGTATTCGAGGTTTTTCATTCAACATGCAAAACATTGAACACGGTCTATAAATCCCCCTATGTTTTATAAATCCCCCCATGTTTTATAAATCCCATGTTCTATAAAACAACGTGATGCACCATAACAGGATAAAGGAAAATATTTATGAAGTGGTGCGGGTGGTCGGACTCGAACCGACACTCCTCTCGGAACCAGATTTTGAGTCTGGCGCGTCTACCAGTTCCACCACACCCGCACACTGCTATAAAAGACAGGACTATAAAAGACAGACTTGTCGATTATTCCTTTGCACTATATGAAGAAGAACAGATTCGTCAACAGAAGACTTCTCATTTTTTAAGAATTCATATCATTTTCTTATCTATTTTATGAAATACTTTCTTTATTGGATTTCTCTACCGGATTTATAGCAATCTCATTTGTAAAGTCTTTACCTCTTAAACTTATAAAAGCCTCATGATATTAAACAAATTAAAGCTTTGGACGATTTCTTTAGCAAATCGGCGTACAGCACCACACTGGCTTGGTTTCATTGCCTTTATTGAAAGTTCTGTTTTTCCAATTCCCATAGATGTTTTATATATTCCGATGCTTCTTATCCATCAAAAGCGGGTTTATCGCTATGCTTTGATTGCGACAATCTGTTCTGTATTAGGAGGCATTGCCGGTTGGTTTATCGGACATTTTGCCTATGATACCCTTGCCAAACCCATTTTAGAAATTTATGGTAAGGTTGAAAGTTTTGAATCTCTGAAAAATAGTGCAACCCTGCAATTTCTAATCATTTTACTGATAACATCAGGTTTTTTTCATCTTCCCCCCATCAAGATTGTCACAATTTTGGCCGGTGTTATGAGTGTGCGTCTTGAACTTTTCATGCTTATTTGTATTTTTTCTAGAGGCGCTCGTTTTTATCTTCTCGCGTGGCTGATTAAACATTTTGGACAAAAAGCAATGAATTTTCTAGTACAGCATTTCAAATGGATTGTTCTCATTGGTTGTGTTAGCCTCCTTTTAATTTATGGGATTTTCATAGCTTTTTTAAACAGGAAGCTTTTATAAGGAACAGACTTAATGGCATGCGTTTTGTCTTCTCACCCACTTTTACACAAACACCTTCATCTTGAACCCAGCAGAAAAGAACAAAGTTTATGGGCTTTTTTTCTCGCTTTTTGCTTGTCTGCCACAATAGGTATTGCCCTTGGTTTTGAATATTTCGGAGGATATCTTCCTTGCGATTTATGTCTCATAGAGCGTTTTCCTTATTATGGAGCCATACCATTTTTGCTCTTAGCAGGTTTTGGGGCATATTTTTTTCGCATAACTGCTTGGATACAACTTTTGTTTTTGTGTGTTTTTGTCTTAATGTGCATCAGCCTTGTTTTAGCCGTTTATCATGCGGGTGTTGAATATGGCTTTTGGGAAGCTCCCCTCAGCTGTGGTTTAAGCGCAGTCAGAAAAACCTCAGACATTAACCAGCTGCTTAACCAATTAAATAGCATTCATCCCCCTTCTTGTTCTGAAGCATCCGCACGCTTTCTTTTTCTTTCATTTGCCGGTTGGAATGTCGTCTCAAGCCTATTTTTCTCCCTTATAAGCCTCTATATTACTTCAAAAGGGCTCCTTTCAATCCATAAAAAACTCTAACCATAAAATAGAAACGAAACCGCGTGCACTCGTTCTCTCCAATCGCTTTCCCCTACCAACAACCCTCCAATCACCAATCCCCACCCAAAACCACCCACCGCCAAACCAACCCACCCACACCAACGAGTCACCAACATCCCTCCTCTAGCGTTGTACTCAAAAGACAAAAATAAGCAGATACATCCATTTTATGGTTTCACCTCTCTGTACTTATAAGCAACATTTTGATAAAAACTCGTGATAGAAAAGCCGTAAAATAATAAGTGAGGGGACCAATAAATATAAATGGTCTGCTATGGCTGAAGATAAGAACACAGAGCCTTCTACCCTATCACCTATTTCCTTAGATATAACCAAACTTGAAGAACCATGTGTTATGATGGAACATGATCATAATGCATGGCGTGAGCATATAAAAGAAAGGGATTTAAATGCGCCTTACGAAAAACCACCTCATATAAAACCACGAATCAAATCGGCACCACGCATCAGACAAGTTTTTTGGTGCGATTTTCCTCATGATTCGATACTCCCTGAATTTTGGAAAAAGCGGCCTGTTTTAGTGCTTTCTAAGAATGCAAAATTATATGGAAATGTGACAGTTTTACCTTTTTCAACGAAATCACAACCCAATAATCCCGCTGCGTATCCAATACAATCTCCTATAGAGAATAAAAAAGCATGGATTATCTGCAATTATGTCACAACAGTTTCTGTAAGTCGTTTAAGTTGCTCACGTACCGTTCCAAGATTATCCTGCGAAGATTTTCATAAAGTTGTAGCTCTGATGCTCAAATATTTACCGCATTTACACTATTGACTTTTGAGAAAAATAAGTGTATCTATATCAGCATACACGGCATCAGTAATGGTGGCCGCTTCCCCGCAAGGGGAGATAGGAACGAAGGAGTGGGAAACCGCTCCTTTCGTCATTTTTGGTATTTTTTTGAAAACTGCCATTTTTTGCAACCTTCCCTAGAACATATCCAACATTCATTCTCCACCGTTGTTGTTTTGAAATATCTGCGATTTGGGGTAAGCAGAAGACAATATCCACACCTTGGATCCGGTAAAGTTTCCCATGGAGATTACCGAGATATTGTACATACTTATCATTTCATTGCACAAAAAATCGTGCTGCCGTTGCTTAAACTTTATATGATTTTCCGCAATGGGAATATCTTTCCAAGATTGAAAAAAAGCTTCGCTTTATATGACCACACCTCAAAATAGTATTTTTACGAGATAACAAAGAAAATTCTCTAATAAACTAGAAATCAACCCCCAATCGATTTCTATCTCTTCACCAATAACAATTGTTTATTGCCCTAACCGCATTATTTCACCTGTCACACGACCCAACATAGCTTTTACAGATAGATTTTCTTCCCCTTTTCCGAGAAACGATCTATGCTATTTTGGGATTTACTGCTAAATTGCGTATGCTTGCACTTTGAATACCTTTCTCTCACCATATAAAAGGTAGATAAAAAAATAATTTCGTTTATCAGCTTTATTTTAAAGACATACCTATTTTTTACAGGATACGTTTTCCTTTCTATCAGCCCTATCGCATTTAATACACTTGTCGTTTCTAAACATGAACAACCAAGCATCACAATGAAGCAATAGACACCCATCACTTTCATGGGCACTTGCATTGACAAGAGATAAACAAGAGCATTAATCACCACACACGGAACAAAAGTCTATAGAGACTACGCCATAGACTTTCGCCACGCAAGGGTTATTCTTAAAGCATATTTATGATGAGATAATCATTTATGACATCCTTTTTGTTACGCCAAAGAACGGGTTTTGCTAACGAGTTTTACTATTGTGCAAATTTTTCAAGAGAAATCCTCATTCGCTCATAGATGACAAGATTTCTTTATGGAGAGCGCACATGACGCTCAGCTTTGACCTTTTCCATAACAAGGGTAAGTTCAAACTTTAACCAACACGACAATACACCTACTCTAAACGATTTATGTACCACCTCATCGGCAACAGGCTGCTCCAATATCGGTGCATTGACTTGAGGATTTTTTGCACTTCCACGCACCGTAAAAAAAGAAAATATTTTTCTCATGTTGCATTCTCATTTCAATTTATAATGGATTTTAAAAGTGCCCCAAAAAATCAAACAAAAATAGAGAGGTAAGTTACGAAAACTACAGGGTAAATTTTACTGCCCAAAATGTCTATTTTCCCCCGCCTGAACAGTCAGAGGAACACTATAAAAATTATTTTTATTGAAAAACAATTACTTATAATCTAGGGAAGAAAAGTAAAAATCTCCCCCAGAAAAAGAGATTACCTTCAAAATTATCAAAAAAAGCAGCACAATTTTAGTGATCTTTTTATTTTTTTTCTTTTGATCAAAGAGAGCTGGCAGGTGTCTTAGGCGCCCCTCCGGTAGGTTCCCAATTCGCAACAGCCGCTAATTCCTCAATGAGCTTCTCTCTTGGTAAATTATCATCATCCACCAACTTGTACTGAACGGCATTGTCACTAAGCCACTTTATAAGCGTTCCTTTAACAGTTTTACCACCCTCAGCCTCACTCACCGCTTCCCATGCTGCAACAATAGCAGCAAGCTTTGGAGCATAACGTGGATGCGTTGGATCTTGAAACGCATATTTTTGATCCTTAACGTCACGAGAATCATCCTCAGGGAAAAAAACTTTAGGTCTCTTACCACGCAATAAAAGCCATTTTTTTAAATCATCTAGGGAAACAGAAGAATATTCAGCAATAGGACCGTTCAAATGCCCCACCCGAAAACCACTAAGATAGTACCATTCTACCCTTAATTTTCCCTCTTTTGCTTCTCTTACTATGTCACTATAAACAGCTCGGAACAAAGCAATTTTATCAAACGGTACTCGCTCCTCTCCTTCGTAAATATCACTGTCTTCAGGGCTATATTCGCCGGGAAATTTACATATAAGTGGATTCAAGCCCGCTATCAATAACGCTGCCTGCAGTATTGTTATTTTTTGAGAACATAAAAACCATTCTAAACTTTCATCAATTTCCATATATTCCCCGCTTTTTTTACAAAACTTAACATATTTTTTAAAATGCTAAGAGCAATCTCCTTCACTGACACAGAGATTATACTCCCCTCACATTGCACGCTTATCACACTTTTTAATAATCCCACAACCACACCCCTCCTTGTGATACACAAGAAAATGATTTGAATTGCTTCAATATAAGAAGTTTTGAAGTGAGAGGAATCCTACTGAATTTTGGGCTTTCATACAAGATATCAGGCCAGTTACAAGGCGATAAATGCCCCTTCATAAAGCATAAATTTTTATGCGTGATCAAACAATTTGATATGATAATATCTCTGTCATTTATGCACTCCCACCTTTATCTGTCCCTGCAATTACAGCACAAAAGATAATTCGTTACACGCTAACAAATCCACCTAAATGCAAAAGCTGTAACAACGCTAAAATGCGCGTAAATATCATAAGAATACTGTCTTACACCTCCACAAGCAGAATGAGTGGCGTAAAACTGTACAATAAAATGTCATGCCTATAATGAACAGTGCTAAAGACTGTCGTAACACTGGGAGCTAAGGTGTATGATGATGCCGGCTTGCTTTTTTATGAAGCGTAAAGATTAAGAAGACTCAATGGAGTTTATATTATTTCATGGAAATTTTGCCGCTCTACCCTTCTATACTCTTCACGAGGCCCCCTCGCGAAATGGGCTTTTATCCCTTGAATAAAGATCTCCTTTAAAAGAATCATTTCAAATTCTAAGAGCTGTTACAGTCTTTTGAACGCATAAAATGAATGATGATGCTAGCTTATTCCTTTCCTATATTCTCGAGCATCAATACATTGAAATGCTCCATTCAAACGCCCCTTTAGCAAAATAAAGCACATTGTCTCTTAAATTTTTTCACGTAATCATTTCTTTCATGCGCCCCTGTCGTCTCCATTTGATAAATCTCCTTGTACTTTCTCAGCATCCCATCACCTTTTTTCTCAGTGCAACCTTTTTGCAATTTTTCAGTTTTGAACTTTTAGATTGACTTTCGGTTTATTTTTCTTATGTTTTAGAATTATTCTAAAGTGCAGAGGAACAGAAAATGTTGAGATCGTTTTTTTCATTTGTACAACGTAAAGCTCTGTCCTTTCGTTCAGCACAAAACGTGATACTTAAAGCGCTCAAATTAAAAGAGCAACATGCGGCGCTCTATTTAAAATATGCAAAAGCTCTAGAACCTTATTCCTCTAAGGAAGCCGCGGTTTTTACCGCCATGGGGCTTCAAGAGCTTAAAAATTATAAGCAACTTTTGTGCCTTTCTTGCCATAATCGTGCAAACACTATCGGTTCATTATGTGACAAAACTTCTCTTGTGAAAGGCAAGAACCGCCATCCCTCCCAAAAAACAACAGCGGCAAATCACACCATAAAAAAACCTTCGAAAACGCAAAGACAAACACTTTTGACTTGGATTCAACCAGGTCTAGCAGGGTTAATGGATGGCTCTGTTTCCACCCTTGCCCCCATTTTTGCCGCAGCTTTTGCCACGGGAGACACGCATCAAACTTTTTTGATAGGACTCTCAGCTTCAATTGGTGCAGGACTTTCGATGGGTTTCACAGAAGCAGCCCATGATGACGGCAAATTATCAGGACGTGGTTCGCCATTAAAAAGAGGCCTTGCCAGCGGCATTATGACCACATTAGGAGGATTAGGCCATACGCTTCCCTATTTAATCAACTCTTTTTATGTAGCGACAATTATTGCTTTTATCATTGTTTTTTTCGAACTAGGCGCCATCGTCTGGATTCAGAACAAATTCATGTCAACTCCCTTTTGGCGCGCTTCTTTACAGGTCATCATTGGGGGAGCTCTGGTTTTTGCCACGGGTATTCTTATCGGTAGTATCTAAAAAATCTTATCTGTAACCACAATTTAGATCTCAAATAAGCGCACGCCCCTAGGCATAAGCCATCCTTGATGATGCCATTATTGAAAAATGCCTTTGATGATGTTAGGTGGTGTTGTGGAATATTTTAGGTCAGTAAGAGATGATAAGCAAGCTCTGGGGACAACCTATATCCACACACCTTTATCGACTTGGTTTTATAGATATCTTTTGTTAAAGTATCATTTTCTTCTAGACCTCATATTTTGGAAATGCCTCGATCATGTCGCACACTGAAACAAACGCCTCTCTAAACAACCATCCTGTCTCTTCTCAATCTTCACATGCCCAGACTTTATTTGTTCAGCGTCTTGCACACGGACAAGGTTTAGAACTTCCTTGCTACGCGACAGCGGGTTCTGCGGGTCTTGATCTACGGGCAGCAATTGGAGAAGAAGAAACGCTTGTTCTTGCCCCTGGGCAGCGGGCACTTATTCCAACAGGTCTCATTTTTCATTTATCTCTTGGGTTTGAAGCACAAATACGTCCACGCTCTGGCTTAGCCTTAAAACACGGCATCACATGCCTCAACACTCCAGGAACGATTGATAGTGACTACCGTGGTGAAGTCAAAGTCCTTCTTATCAATTTAGGCCAAGAAGACTTTTCCATCCAACGAGGCATGCGCATTGCCCAAACAGTCATCGCCCCCGTATCTCAAGTTAATGTTTGCGCCATTGAACCAGAGCAAAATACCCAAAGCCATAACGAGAGCCGTGGAACAGGAGGTTTTGGTTCAACGGGACACACTTAAGAAGCTCTGAAAAAATCGCTATCCTTAAAATAACACACACACTTATTCCAACCACTCTTTCACTTAAAACCCCTTGGGCTTTTAAAGTACACAAGGAGTGCGCATTTGCTTTTAAAGTTTTTTCACTAAACGCCCCTCTAAACAAGTATCCTTACTCTTCTCCTGTCTCTTCTCGATCTTCACATCCCCTGACTTTATCCGTTCAGTGTCTTGCACTTGGGACAAGATTTAGAACTTCCTCACTACACAACGGCTGGTTCTGCTGGTCTTGGATTTACAAGCAGCAATTGGTAAAGAAGAAACACTGGTTCTTGCCCCTGAGCAGCGGACACTTATTCCAACAGGTCTCAATTTTTCATTTATCACGTGGGGCTTGTGAAGCACGCATCCGTCCACGCTCTGGCTTAGCCTTAAAACACGGGCATTACATGCCTCAACACTCCAAGAACGATTGAGTGTGACTATCCGGAAGTGAAGTCAAACTCCTTCTTATCAATTTAGGCCAAGAAGACTTTTCCATTTAAACGGGGCATGCGCGCCATTGCCCAAACAGTCATCGCCCCTGTATCCCAAGTTAATGTTTGCGCCATTGAACCAGAGCAAAATACCCAAAGCCATAACGAGAGCCGTGGAACAGGAGGTTTTGGTTCAACGGGACACACTTAAGAAGCTCTGAAAAATCGCTACTCTCAAAATAACACATACCCAACCACTCTTTCACTGGAAATTCTTTGAGCTTTTAAAGTGCAGAAGGAGTGCGCATTTGCTTTCAAAGTTTTTTCACTAAACGCACCTCTAAACAAGCATCTCTCAATTACGTCTCGTGCACTATACAAAACTTCATTATCACCAGATACCCCTCCCCCATAACAAAAACATTGGCATTAACCATTGAGCGTTCACACACCACTTGTAATGTCGACAATCTATACATCATATTGATTTATAATAATAATGAATTGTCTTTCAACTTAAATGAGAAATCTCAATACTGTAAGATTGTTTCATGGCAAGCCTATTTATATTAAATCAATCAAAAGCATGTTTCTCACATTCCAAACGTGGCTAGCATACAGATAAAAACTGAAAAAATGCCTACAATGAATACGTGTCATAAACACTGTCGCAACATTGGGAAAAAATATAAATACGATAATGGTGCTCGCTTGCTCTTTTGTTAAGCGTAAAGATGGTGATGTTTGATAGGTTTTTTGATTATTTTACGGGGGCTTTACCGTTATACCATTTATGAACACCGCCGCAAAAAAGGCTTTAAGATGTATTAAGATACACAACAATCGCCTCTGCTGTTTTCTTGATCGCACCTCTTGCGGCAAAATGAGTAGAGCTTAATCCTAAAAAAACCGATTCAATATATGAACCCCCTGCGTAATATCAAACCCCTACGTAATATCAAACCCATGCGTATTTGGTTTAATAAATCCACGGAACCCTCATCAATTTCACTCTACGACTTTGAGTAATATGCTTTGCTTCCTGCAACAAAGGCTGTTTTTTATCACTGATCAGAGACATCGGCTGGAATATTAGCGTTTCCCGCAGTGCTCGTTGTTACGGCATCCACATGCCCCACAACGTTACCACCCGCGCTACCGCCCGCTCCATCGACAGCAGCGTTCGCTACCCCTGTTGTTTTATTATTGATCTCACCTCTCGAGACAAGATTGGTAGAGTTTTGCAATCCTACAAGACCGATTTTATGATATCCAGCCATGCGTATTTGATTTAATAAATCGATGACAGTACCATAATCAATTTCGCTATCCGCTTTGATTAAAATTTTTGTCTCTAAATTTTGCGTCGTTTCCCTCAACAAAGCGTCTCTCAAAGCTGCTTGTTCTACAAGATGATCACCAATGTAAAGAGAACGATCTTTTTGCAACGTAACATAAAGAGGTTCATCAGACTGAACCACTGAAGGTGCTTGAGTTATAGAAGGAAGCTGAACGGAAATGGCAGATGTTGCCAAAGGCGCAGCAACCATAAAAACAATAAGCAACACCAATACAACATCAATAAAAGGGGTTACATTGATTTCGCTTTGCAACCCACTCTCGTCTATATCCCAATCATTATTAAGGCTTGCTTTCATTTTTTATGACTTTTCTGTTGTCTTTGTCTATCAAGTTCACGGCTCAAGAGCCTTTCAAGAGCAGCAGCGATATCACCTAAATCACTACGATAACCACTCAAAGCACGCATAAGGCTATTATACATAACAACGGCGGGAATAGCCACAAAAAGCCCAACAGCCGTTGCGAATAAGGCTTCAGCAATTCCAGGCGCCACCACATCAAGTCGCGTTGTTTGAGACTGAGCAATCCCAATAAAAGAATTCATAATTCCCCAAACAGTTGCAAAAAGACCAACAAAAGGAGCAATTGCGCCAATAGTTGCAAGAACAGCACTTCCACATGCAACACGGCGTGTAGCAGCCAGCAAGCAGCGTGACAAAAGTGAATGAACCCTTTCTTTTAAACCTTCATGAACATCACGAACCCTAGCATCGCGAACATCGCGGGAAACATCTTCATATTGATTGCTCTCCTCATAAAAGAGAATATCTTCAATCGTTTGTGCACTTTCCCCTGTACTGTTTTTTTCACCAGAGCTTTCGTTTATCCCTTCAGGAGCAGAAAAATGAACCTGTTGTGCAGAAAGATACACCTCTTTAAGGACTTCTTTGAGAAAAAACACACCAGCTCCTTTGCTTTCTTTCAAGCTAGCTGCCAAACGCGTAAGAGTCTGAGCATTTAGAACCAATTGAAGTTCATGACGTACTCTTCGTTTTACCAAAGTGATCTCAACAATTTTCACAAAAGCAATTGTCCAAGACATAAGTGAAGCAAGTAACAAAATAATGATAACGGCTTTCACCACCCAATCAGCAGCCATAAACATAGAAAGAGGAGAAAAATCATGCACTGTCAATACAGCAGACATATTATCTAAAGGGACTGTTTTATCTAAAGGGACTGTTTCAGATTCCATTTTTATCTCACATTCTTGTGCTCTTATCTTTATTTATGAGCTGGATCGTCACCCCGCATAGCATCACTGTTCCACAATGCCACTACCCTTTTAACGTCACTTGTGTATTCCTCTTAAGAAAGAAAACTTGATAAATCAAGTATAGTTTTATTTCACAAGCTCTCTCTTAATTCTAAAGAAATTACTCAAGAAATTTTTCTCTAACAATTCAACAAGTTTATCTTACCCAATCAATTTATTGCATAAATTAGGCAAAATGATAAACTTACAAGAAGTATCGCATATAATATTTTAATTTATAAGAATAATTTATCATCGTTCCTGTTAAATAAATCTCTCATATCGCAAAGCTTTTCTCATTTCAGCAGCTCTTTTAAAGCCAACAAAATATTTGCTTACATGAAACAAGCAGCAAAAATATCATAAAATCCTCGGAGAAAAGGATATGCACTTCTCTAACAACCAGTGCACTAAAGTACCTCTCCTATCCTAAAATAAAAATATACCTTACGTTTTTAAAAAAGAACGATCGCAATATTCTTAAACTGACCAAAAGTATCATGGGGAGCGCGTGTTGCCCCCAAATACATAGAGAGCAAAGAGCCGCAATATTATTTTCTTTTTCTTCTGCAAAAGCATAAAAATGACATTATTTCTGCCGCAAAATCGCAACAACGATGTTTTTTACCTGTTACAAGCTTAAAAAATAAACCTCAACAGGCTTTTTAAAAAACTTTTATAAAAAACTGCGCCACGAGAAACTGAAGAATGGTGCTAAATTACTGCAAAAGCATAAGACAATTCTCAACAGATGCGACCCTTTACAGACAAAGCATATCGTATAGGAAAGATTTATTTTATCAAAAACAATTTTAAATTCGACAAAATGAAAGGAACCAAAAAAAGCTTTTGGCGTTACTCAAGCAGTGAAAATTTTCACTCCAATGCAAATGATCACTATGAACACACCAATACAAATATAATGAATCAAGAGGGAAAAATACCATGGCCCATAATAAAACAACACAGCACGATAAAACAGCCGTAGAAAAAGACCTACAAGGACAATTAGAAACGTTACGCACTGAAATTTCAGGGATTACCTCAACCCTAACAGATCTTGGTGCAAACAAATTCAACGCCGCCAAAGACAAAGCGGAAAAACTATATCACTCAGCGAAAGAAAGTGGTGAAGACATGATGTCTCAAGCAAAAGACAAGATCAGTGATCTTGAACAAACTCTGAACCAATGCGTTCGCAAAAACCCTGGCAAAAGCGTTTTGTTTGCCGCAGGGGTTGGTTTTATTCTTTCTCAATTACTACGTCGTTAAGCAATGCATAAGTTTATCGCTCCTCTTTTAAACCATCTTGTCGGTGGAGGGCTTAAAAGCACAGTCAAGCAAGTACGCCTTCAAGCAATTTTCTATGGGTTTATTAGCATTTCATTCTTCATGTCTTTGCTTTTTTTATGTACCATCGGTTTTATTGCGTTATGTTCTGTTATGAAGCCTCTTGCTGCCGCCAGTATCATGTTTTTAATTTGTCTTTCTCTTGCGGGATTAGGTCTTATTATCAGTCGCGTTCTCAAAACTTATCAACGCTATGACCAACAAAAAAAGACAGAAGAACAACGCCACAAACTCATGACAGATGCGACTGTTTCCAGCCTTGCAGCTCTCAGTCAACATCTCCCTTTTGCCAAATTGGGTGTTCCCATTCTCGGACTTGCAACTTATTTTTTGTGGAAAAAAGATAAAAAAGACCGCTTTTCAGAGTAAAATATGTAAAACTGTCACTCTAAATTCCCCCTCAGTGTGCTTTCTTTTATAACAAAAGAAAGCACATTTTTTTCCTCATAGTCTCTTTAGCTTCTTCAAATACCTGAAAAAAATCCCCTTCATTTTGCTAAAAATTCCATAGAACCGCTACACTCTCTTTCAGATTGCAACCCATTTTTCATGAACATAACAACATAAGGCAATGCTTGCATTAGAAGTCCTAGTTTAATTCGAAGCCATTTATTGTTTTTTGAAGGAAATGATGTTCCGTTTCTGCCTTTCTCTATATTTTCATAAGCTTTTTTCAGAACCAAAGGTCACGTCATCGATTTGAATTTATAAAGCAAAAATATTCCCCGGATGAAAATTCTTTTTTCAAAAAATCTGAAATTTTTACCGATAAGAAAGTTGTAAAAACGTCCATTACACAACAAAAATTTATCAACTCTGATACGAATAGAACAGAGGTCATACCTACAATTCACGTCACAGAAAAAATAAAGAAAGAAAATTTTATAGAAATATTTGCTGATGGCATTCAAGCAATTTGTAATTTATCTCGTACAGGACATCGTGCTTTGATAATAGTTTTAGAAGAATATCGATCTAATAAATCAACAAACGAAGATCCCAGCAGCGTTACCTTAATTTGGTTTGATGGGGGTATAAATGGAAAAAAGCGCGATATGGTCGACAGAACTTTTCACAACGGTTTAAGAGAGCTCATACAAAAAGGAATTTTAAAACCAAAATTGCCTAATCAATACTGAGTGAATCCTATTCTGTTCTTCAAAGAAGAAAAAGTTGCTTTTATGAAAGAATATCAAATAGAATCATCTTCTACCAAACCGGATATTTCATCCGTTGAACATCAAACAGATCTTGAAGATTTTATAACAAAATAACTTGTATCATTTATCGTACTGTGTATATTGTGGAGCATCTTGATTTAAGCGCGTGAGGGGAAAATAATGTCAAAATCACAAATAAGCAAAGAGGCGCTCGTCCTTTTGCTTTTATGGCTTCGTGGTCCTTTAAGATTGATACTAAGCCTTATAATGATAATGGGGTTTGTGGGATTGTTTACAATTCCTATTATGATATTATCAATAGGTTGGTCAAAAGCACTAATAAACATTACAATTTGTTCCTTTATATTAGGTTTTGGCTCTTTCCTTCTAATTTTTTATTATGATAAACTTATAAGATATTTACAATAAACTGTTCACATATTTTTCCATTAACAATACTAATAAAAAACAAAAGATCACGATAATTAAATCTGTATTCCGATATAATTGATGAGATTAATACATATAATTTTTAAAGAGGGGAAAAATGAAAAAATTTATTTTAATATGCTTGGCTCTATTGACTATAGGATTGAATATTACAGGTTGTGGTAAAAGTGAAGAGGAAAAACGTAGAGCCCAACAAGAAGAACAAGCTAAAAAGTTTTTTGAAACAAAATCGCCAGATACAGATCGTGGACATGCATTTTAAAAAATACCCTACGACAATAAAATGTGAGTTATCAATCTCTAACTAAAAGAGTATTTTGTGTAACTCACACCTGACAACGTCATTGTACACTTTAACACGTATGAAGACAATCAGTTTTAAAAACTTTGGAAAGGCTTTTCATAACCTATCCGCTTAACGCTAAGTATTTATATAACAAAATACCCATTTATTATCTTTTCTTGTCTTTTTTATAATATTTTCAAATATATATCACTTAAAATACCTTATTATTTTCATCACTTTCTTTTGACTTATCCCCCTATAAGCTTTCTCTTTAATCATGATCTCAAAGCCGCGTGAGAAAAGAACAAGATAGGCCTTTTGGTTATTGATAAGGGGCACACGTGCGCCTAACGATACGCTTTTACAGAATTTCCCAGCCTTTAAAACTTAAGGCTTTTAGCCTTCTCATTTAAATGCAGGTTTGATGTCATGATTTTGGGGTGCGATTATTAAGAGTTTGAGAAGCGAAGAGCTTTTCATTTAAAAAGCAAAACGAAATGACGTATAGCCAAGGAAACGCGCTCTCCCATAGCACTGTAGTAAACAACCTATAAGGATATTTTAAACACAACAAATTTTCATAACGAGCGTTGTCCACCAAGGACTGTGTGGATTATCATTAACTTTTTTCTGATAAGATTTGCAGTAGAATATTGTCTTGATTTTTAAATAGCGCTTGAAAAGACGCTTTATCAATAATGGTCAATATTAATTATGGTCAATGGGATTATAGCTTCCATGATCTCTTCGCCAATCTTCTGGTTGTTGAAATTGGCTCGACCATAAACCGTTTTGTGCTTTTTGAGCAGCAGATTGTAGAGTTTTATAGTCTGCGGGGGATGGAAAATGATGCTGATCTTTTGTCAACACCATCAACCCTTCTGCCAGCCCCAACCGCGCCAGATCAACCCCATCTACAAAACATTGTGCATAATGAACCTGTTGAACGACACGTGCTTGCCGACAAGTAACCTTTTTATCAATTGTTTTTGAAACAAGCCAAGCCGTAACAAAAGCACCGCAAGGCCACTTAACTCCGTTGCGTGAGGCAAATTGTCGTGTTTCACAGCTTTCCACACCATATAAACGGATATCACGGATGATCTTTTTTCTCCACCCATCATCTACAAGCGTAATCATTTTAAAGGTCACACCACTTGTGACCTGTATAGCACCGGAATAGACCGGCACATTTTCTTCATAAAATTGTGATGCGATTGGTTCTGAATGCAACACCACATTTTGTTGGATTGCGTCTTGTTGGTTTGCATAATCAACCAATTGTGACTTCGGATTTTGAACGGGGTTTCCAATTGTCTTTTCTGATCCTTCAAAAAGAGAAAATTGCATAATATTTTCAGTATGTTGACTGAAATAAAAGTATCCTAAAATAATAATACAAATTAAGACAATATATTTAGGCGCTGCTCGAAGATATTTTAAAAGTATCATTTTGAATATTACTATATTTTTTGTTTATTAAATAATAAAAGATTAAATATTATTAATTTATCGATAGAAAAATTTATTTTTTTCATTTATATGATTCCCGATTAATATTTTGAATATTAATTTTGTGATTAACTTAAACATAAAGCGGGGGAATTTTCATGAAAAACATGAATAATTCGTTCATTAATGAACATACCTTACAAAAAACTATTCTATCCAACACCCAAAAGAAATGGTTAACAGCAGCATTGATGCTGTTTATTGCCTTCATGGCACTGAGTGAACCAGCATTTGCTGATGGCGGCTTCGGAAAAATTGAAACTGCTCTTCAAAAAATAGTTGATGCTTTAAAAGGACCAATTGCAAAATCAATCGCAACCATTGCGATTGCTGGTGTTGGGCTTGCATGGATTGCTGGTTATGTTGAAATGCGTAAAGCTTTCTTTGTTTGTGTTGGCATCGGCATTGTTTTTGGTGCATCGCAAATCGCATCAATGTTTATGTCTTAATTCGCTTAACTTTAGCCTTTCAAAGCCATGAAAGAGCACGACAAGCTAACAGAAGATACGTTATTTCTTGCTTGCACGCGCCCTGCAATGATTGCAGGCGTGACGGTGGAAGCTATGGGATTAAATGGGATAGGAACGATGATATTGTTCATTATGGCAGGCAATATTTTTTTTCTAACCTTTGGTGTGATGCTGCATTTCATATTCAAGGAAATCCTAAAGCATGACCATAACAAATTTCGTATTCTTCTGACATGGCAAAAGACATCTATTTTTGCCAGAAATTCGAGTCTATGGGGTGGGGGAAGTATTTCTCCATTACGATTAATTCGTAATTATGAGGAATTATAATGAATAGAACAGAGCGCAAACGTGAAAAGCAGCCAGAGGCGATCATTCCTTATGTGCGCCATGTCAATAAACACATCATTGCGCTGGATTCACGCGCTCTCATGAGCGTTATTAAACTTGAAGGCATTAACTTTGAGACAGCGGATATTATTGATCTGAATGTGCTTCACGAACAGCTCAATAATCTGTTTAAAAACATAGCGGATGAACGGATAGCGCTTTATAGCCATATTATCAGAAAGCGTGAAACGATTTATCCGGATGGGACTTTCAGATCGGCATTTGCCAAGCAATTAGATGATAAATATCGCGACCGGATGATTTCACAGGAGCTTTATCGCAATGATCTTTATCTTTCTATTTTGTGGAATCCACACGTTGATCAAACGGATAAATTAGTGGAGTTTTTCAAACGTTTAGGCAAAGCCAAGCAAGAAAAGACAGAAGTTGATGCAGAGTCCATTCGCAAGCTTGAAGATATTACCACAGATCTTATTCAAAATTTAGAGCGCTATGGTGCAAGAAGATTGAGTCTTTATGAACATGAAGGTAATATTTATTCGCAGCAAAGTGAGTTTATCCACCAATTGGTGGGAGGTCGTCGTGAACGTATCCCTCTCACATGGGGAACGATAGCTTCGACTGTTTATTCAGACCGTCTCATTTTTGGGAAAGAGATCATAGAAATACGTTATGAGGCGGAACAGCGGTTTGCGGGCATGTTTGGTTGGAAAGAATATCCAGCAAAAACCAGGGTAGGCATGGCGGATGGTTTGCTCACCCTTCCCTTTGAGTTTATTTTCACCCAATCTTTTATTTTCAAGAGCAAAAATGCTGCCAAGCAAATTATGGGGCGCAAACAAAACCAAATGGTCAATGCAGGAGATCGAGCAGGTTCACAAATTATGGAACTGGATGATGCGCTTGATGATCTTGAATCCAATCGTTTTGTTTTAGGGGAGCATCATTTATCATTGGCAGTTTTTGCTGATACGCCGCAAGAGTTAGCGGATAATCTTGCCAAAGCGCGTTCTCGTCTTACAGATGGTGGGGCTGTCATTGCGCGGGAAGACTTAGGGTTAGCGGCGGCTTGGTGGGCACAATTGCCTGGCAATTATGCTTATCGCACCCGCTCTGGTGCAATAACAAGCCGCAATTATGCAGCGCTTTCTCCTTTTCATTCTTTTCCGGTTGGGAAAATAGATGGCAATGTATGGGGACCAGCGGTAGCCTTGATGAAGACCTCTGCTGGTTCACCGTTTTATTTTAACTTTCACTTTGGTGATTTAGGCAATACGTTTGTTTGTGGTCCCTCTGGTTCTGGGAAAACGGTTATTGTCAATTTTCTTTTAGCACAACTTCAAAAGCATGATCCCAATATGGTCTTTTTTGACAAAGATCGGGGCGCAGAACTTTTTGTCAGAGCGGGTGGCGGCACTTATATGCCCTTGAAGAATGGTAGACCGACAGGCATAGCACCGCTAAAAGGCTTAGACTATAACAATCCAGCAGATAGAGTTTTTTTACGCCAATGGATTATAAAGCTTGTTTCGTCTGAAGATCAAAAGATCAGTGAATCAGAAAGACAAGACATTACGGCGGCTGTTGAGCAGCTTGCCTTGTTGCCAAAAGAACAACGGACGATCTCCGCCTTACAAATGTTTTTTGACACCACGCACAGGGAGGGGATAGCGGGTCGTTTAGAAAGATGGTGTAAAGGCAATGCCTTAGGGTGGGTTTTTGACAATCCTGATGACGACATTGGCATTGATGCAAAATTTATTGGTTATGACATGACGGATTTTTTAGACAATAATGAAATTCGTCCACCCTTGATGATGTATCTTTTTCATAGGATTTTGTCTCTGATTGATGGGCGTCGTATTATCATTGTCATTGATGAGTTCTGGAAAGCCTTAGAGGATGATTCCTTTAAAGCCTTTGCGCAAGACAGGCTGAAAACTATCCGTAAACAAAATGGTTTGATGTTGTTTGCAACGCAATCTCCCAAAGATGCGATCAATTCGACCATTGCCCACACCATTATAGAGCAATGCCCCACACAAATTTATTTTCCCAATCAAAAGGGCAATCATGGGGATTATGTAGAAGGTTTTAAATTATCGGACAGAGAATTTAACCTGATACAATCAGAATTAAGCCGTGAGTCACGGCGTTTTCTCATCAAACAAGGACAAAGTTCTGTTGTAGCAGAGCTAAATTTACGCGGCTTTGATGATGAAATAGCCATTTTAAGTGGCACCACCAAGAATATTGAACTCCTAGAGACCATTATGGATGAAGTTGGACAATCTCCAGAAAAATGGCTTCCTATTTTTCAAGAAAGGTCAAAGCAATGAAAAAACTTTTATTGGCAACAGCTCTTTGCGCAATTTCTTTTGGTTTAACAACCAATTCATTTGGTTTTGGCGGTATTGTATTTGATCCCAAGGCTTTTGGACAAATGATTAAACAAGTTCAACAAGGCCAACAACAGCTTAACAAGTTGCAAGAACAAATTCAACAAGGCAAACAACAGCTTGAGCAATTAAAGAGCCAACTCGATCAAGCGAAACAATTATATAACTCCTTAAATGTCAAGCCTGACATTTCGGGATTGAAAGAGATGTTTAACAAGCAAGGGAGCAGTGGCGCCCTTCCTTCAGATTTTAACCACTTTCAACAATCAATGGGCAGTGGTGGTGGCGGTGGCGGCGGCGGCGGCAGCAAAAACACGCAAAAATGGCAAGAAGAGCTTAAATACAAAGAGCCCGCAGGGGGTGCTGGATCAAAAGAAGCAGTAGATGCTTTTTACGCACAAGAAGTGAAAAAAGCCGAACAGAACACGGTAGGACAAGCAGCAAAAGGCCAAGACGTCTACGAAGAAGCCAGTGAAACACAAAAAAAAATTACCAAGCTCCTTGACGAACTTGGAAGTACTGAAGATGCGGGTAAAATTCAAGGCATTCAAGCACAATTAGCAGCGGTACAAGCAGACCTCCAAACAAAAATACTCCAAATGCAAGCTGCCATGATGATTCAACAAGCAGAAGAAAAAGCGGCAAAACAACGTGAAATGGAAGAATTTAAAGCACGATACAAAGCTTTAGCCAAAACACTGCGTGGTCAATAAAGAGTAAAAAAGAGGGGCTTAAATATGAACAAGATCATCATAACAACATTGCTACTTTGCACAGGGCTGATCACGGCTGGTTGTGAAAAAACCCATAGCGTAGAAGAATTTAAGAAAGATCACAAATTATACGAAAAATGGAAAATGAAATGTATGACATCAGGGGATCTCGATTCGCAAAATTGTAAAAACGCAGAGCAAGCTTATCGTGAGAGTCTTCCAACATGGGGATGGGGGAGAACTGGCTCTACAAATGACGATAAACAAGAATCTGAAAAGAAACAGGACAATAAATAATGAATAAAGTTCTCATAACAACATTGCTACTTTGCACAGGGCTGATCACGGCTGGATGTGAAAAAACCCACAGCGTAGAAGAACTTAAAAAAAATAAAAAACTGATGGAAGAAGTATTACTGAAATGTTTGACGTCAGGGGATTTGAATTCGAAAAATTGTAAAAATGCAGAGCAAGCTGAATTTGAAACCCGTAAAAATTGGAGAGGCTTTGGCTCGACAAATGACGATAAACAAGAATCTGAAAAGAAACAGGACAATAAATAATGAATAAAGTTCTCATAACAACATTGCTGCTTTGCACTGGGCTCATCACGGCTGGATGTGAAAAAACTTACAGCGTCGCAGAATTTAAAAAAGATGAAAAATTACGCCTAGAGTGGGATGCTAAATGTGGATTTGCAGGAACTTCAAAAAATTGTGAAAACATGCGGTTAGCATTTTTAGAACTTCAAAAAGAATATGAAGCAAAAGCAGCAGAAAGAGAGCGTCAAGCGGAAGAGAACCTTCATGAAGCATTAAAAAAAGCTAGAGCTAAAATAATGTCCGATCTTGAAAAAAGAGAAGCTGAATATCAAAAAAGGCAAGCTGAAGAAGAACAAAAAGCAAAAGAACAAGCCGAACGAGAAGCAGAAGAGCGCGCTAAAGCTAAACAACAACAGAATAACAATAAACTATAAAAAAACACGATGAAGAGCGGAGCATCTAAATGGCAATAGTAACAAAAGGCATATTCACTAAGATAGACAATATGTTGATGGAGCCACTTACAAGGACAATGGATAGCATCTATTGCGCTTTAGCTGCTCAACTTAAAGAACCTTACAGACTATACAATAGATTTATGGCAAGATTATGTCTCTGCCCTAGATTTATCATCACTGGTTATAAAAACCGATAACACAAGCATAATTTAAAGATTGTGCTCAAACCTTGTAAAACTGAAAGGAAAAAGGGGAAATATCTATGAATAAAGTTCTCATAACAACATTGCTACTTTGCACAGGGCTCATCACAGCTGGATGTGAAAAAACTCACAGTGTAGCAGAATTTAAAAAAGATAAAAATTTACGCTTAGAGTGGGATGCTAAATGTGGATTCGCAGGGACTTCAAAGAATTGTGAAAACATGCGGTTAGCATTTTTAGAACTTGAGAAAGAACGTCAGGCACAAGCTGAAGAAAGAAGCCGGAAAGCGGCAGAGCGCTTCAACAAAGCGATGGATGAACTTATGGAGCAACAAAAAGCTGAACATGAAAAATGGAAAGCTGATTTTGAAAAAAGAAAAGCTGATTTTGAAAAAAGACAAGCTGAAGAAAAAGCAAAAGAACAAGCCGAACGAGAAGCAGAAGAGCGTGCTAAAGCTAAACAACAACAGGATAATAATTGAAGCAGAAATGATCATATTTGCAGACATTAAATAAAACGGACGTGCAATGGCATTTGAAAATGTAACTGTATTTACTCGGATGGATAGTTTTGTAATAAAGACTCTTGAAGATGTAATGAATAAAACTATTAATAATCTCTCATTAAGTTTAAGTGCTCCGCTTAAAGCATCTTGTACAATTTACATTATATTTATGGGATACAATATCATCTACGGGCGTTCTTCCATGCCCTTATGGGAATTTATAGCGACAACTTTCAAACTCGGTATCATTGTTACACTCGCCACAAAAGCCGGTATTTATAATGCGTGGGTCAGGGATATATTTTTCAATGATCTGCCGAATGCCATTGCAAATGTCACACAAGGTGCAGCACACTCGGATCAAAATATATGGGACAATATGCTAAGACAAGCTGGTGCACACGTTTTTGACGCATCAGATCAGTACACAGGATGGACTGAAACGGGTAAGTTTCTTGCGACATGGCTTGCTGGTTTTGGCTGTTTAGTGGATGCCATTATAGTTTCTGCAGTTGGTTTTATCGTCTCAATGTTTGCTAAACTTGGTTTATTTCTTGTCCTATCGATAGGACCACTTTTTATAAGCCTTGGTCTGTTTTCCCCAACAAGGCGTTTTACAGAAGCATGGTTAGGACAAGTTGCAAACTTCATCATTTTGCAGGTATTAGTCGTGTTGCTTGGCGGTATGTATGTCAATCTTGCAATGCAAATCTTCTCAGTAAATCTTGAAGATATAATGCTTTCCTTAATTAATTTCTCAGCTGTTGGCTTTTGTGGTATTTACCTTTTCATCAAATTACCTGATATAGCATCAGCTTTAGCCTCGGGCGGTGCTTCTCTCACAAGTGCAATAACGGGAACGCAACGCGCTGGAAAAGAAGCTTGGCGCGCTACTAAATTTGCAGGCAACACAATAATGAAGGGTGTTAAAAAATTAGCATCACTATTAGCAAAGGCCTAAGTTCAAATGCGGAAATTTAAAAAAATTGGGATTATCTTACCATTTCTCTTTCTCAGTGGCTGTGTGTCTTCACCAAACACACTGAAGTCACTCCCAAAATGTGATGGATATTCTAAACGTCCACTCAACAGATCAATGTGGAATTGGGAAGGGAAAAAACCCACGCCCACACCCATTATCATCAGTAACAACACCCCTTCATCCCTAAAAGAAGGGAAGCTGGAAATGCTTCTGGCACAAAAATTAACGGATGAAGAAATCAAATCTTACAAAAATTGCGGGCAAAAAGCATGAAAGAAAAAGACATAGAACAATACATTGCTGAAGCGCGCTCGTTCGATCAAGATCGCATGCTCGCCTCACGCCGCACCACCCGCGTCTCGCTTGCCATTGCCGGCATCGCCGTTGCGGTTGCAATACTGTCTTCTCTCGCGGTCATCACCCTCACGCCCCTTAAAACCGTGGAACCTTTTGTCATCCGTGTAGACAATTCAACCGGCATTGTCGAAGTTGTGGAATCCTTAAAAGAAGGTCCCACCAATGTCGACGAAGCAATCACACGCTACTTTGCTGCAAAATATGTCCGCTCCCGTGAAGGCTTCACCACAGAAGAAACACAACACAACTTCCAAACCGTCTCCCTCCTCTCTTCTTCTGAAGAACAGGAAAGATTTGCCAGCTGGTATGGAGCAAGAAATCCCCAAAGTCCTCAAATTCTCTATAAACACGCCGCCGTTACAATAACAATAAAATCAATCTCCTTTATCAATGACGATGTCGCCCAAGTGCGTTACTACAGAACCATTCATGACAACGACAACAACAAAGAATTCATCACCCACTGGGTTGCAACACTTACCTTTGAATATATCAATGCCCCTATCTCTGTCCAAAACCGTTTGATAAATCCTCTAGGGTTTATTGTTAGTGAATATAGAACCGATCCGGAAGTGGTCAACTGATCATGACAAAAAAAATTCTTTTTTTCATTCTTAACATCGCTATTACCCTTTCTTTAACGCCTAGCCATGCCAGTATTTTTCCCACTCGTGCGCCAAGCGATAGCCGCATTCGCTTTATCAACTATGATGCCTATAATGTCACAAAAATTATTGGCTCCATACGCTCATCGGTACAAATAGAATTTTCTCCCAATGAAGAAATTGCCCATGTAGCAATTGGCAACAGCGTTGCATGGGAAGTCGCCCCCGCTGGCAATATTCTTTTCCTCAAAGCGCGGGAAGTCCAACCCATTACCAATCTCCAAGTCGTCACCACAAAGCTTGATGGCTCAAAGCGCTCCTATCAATTTGAACTGATGGTCAAAGATGGAGAAATTTCCTCTGGACAAGAAACATATTTCCTTGTGAAATTTCGCTACCCACAAGAAGAAGCAGAACAAAGAAGACTCGCAGCCCTTATGCGACAAGAAAAACAACAAGCCCAGCGTATCGATAATGTCTTCAACGCTTCTGAAACCTACGGACCACGCAATTGGGCTTACACCGCTCAAGGCTCTATCACTCTTGAACCCTCCTCCGTTTATGACAATGGCAAAACAACAACATTTACATTTCCAGACAACCAAGAAATCCCTGCCATTTACATTGTCAGCAATGACGGTACAGAATCGCTGGTTCCCAAAACCACAAGAGGCAACATGGTGATTGTCCATGCCATTAGCGCACGCTTCACCCTAAGACAGGGAAAAAACGTCCTATGCGTCTTTAACGAAGCCTATCAACCAAAAGGCACAAATCCAAATACCGGAACAACCTCACCATCTGTTGAACGTAAAATTGCATCAGATCTTTAAATAAGCGGGAATTGAAGGGGACAACACATGAGTGATAAATCAATCATCGAAGATCGCGGATCTATTGGGGATGGCAAAAACAATAGCGCCAAAAGCGCTGGCAAAAAAATAGTTGTCGCAATAGCCTGTATAGGAATCTGCGGCTATGTGCTCTGGAACATCTTATCCTCCCCCACAGAACAAAAAGACACCGCAAAAGCTCATAAAAAACAAGAAAAAAGCTTTCACAATTCCCTCGCCCCTTTAGAGCTCGCGCCCTCTGACCCGCGTGCAAACATAGCGCCAATAACCTTACCACCCCCACAACCACTCGCACAAGAACCCAAAAAAGATGACCCATTACTTGATGCCGCAAGACGTGCCCCTGTTATCGCTTTTGCCAAAGGCTCTAAATCTCAATTAAAAGACATCGTCAACACGACTCTCAACCCCTTTGAAAAATTCCATGCCCTTGAAAATCTCGCGAATGCGCAAAATTCTCCTGCCCTTCAAGACACACAAAATTTTGCAACCCTATTAAAGCCTACCAAAACAGAAGAAGCAAAAGCAAAAGCAAAACTCATCGGCAATAGAAACTTTATCATCGCCATGGGAACCTCTATTCCCTGTATCTTAGAAACCGCATTAAACAGTGAGCAACCAGGCTTTGCAAGCTGCATCATCAACCGTGATATCCTCTCTGACAATGGGCGCGTTGTTTTGCTTGATAAAGGAACCCAAGTGATTGGCGAATACCGCGGAGGGATAAAACAAGGTCAATCTCGCCTCTTTGTACTCTGGACAAGAGCAAAAACCCCAACCGGTGTCATCATCGACCTTGCCTCACCCGCAACCGACAGTTTAGGCAGAGCCGGTTTTGATGGCAACATCAACACCCATTGGTGGGAACGCTTTGGCTCTTCCCTTTTACTCACCGTTATTGATGGTGCCACAACAGTTTTAACAAATAAAATAGTAGGCAATTCCAATAAAGAAGGTTCAAACAACTCTGGAGGCGGCGGTTTTGAAGGCGCAAACAACACTGGAAAAGAGGCCGCCAGTATTGCTCTTGAAAATCAAATCAACATCCCTCCTACCCTAGAAAAATTTCAAGGCGAACTGGTCAACATCTTTGTAGCAAAAGATCTCGATTTTTCCTCTGTCTATAAACTAGTCGTAAAGAGCAAAAGAAACCGCTCTACTCCCAGCTATTCCTTTTTTCATTAAGCCAATAAAGTCACATTATGCCATCAGCAAAAAATGCAGAACGCGCCTCCATCGTTTTAACAAAATTAAAGATCTTAGATGACTTCCTCAATAATGACAATTTATTTGAAATTGTCATCAATCGCCCTGGCGAAGTAATCGTTGAGGGTCCCAATGGTTGGCAAACCCACATCTTAAAAGAGCTAACCTACAGCGAACTAGAAGGGATTGCAAAAGTTGTTGCTGCCTACACAACACAAAAAATCAGTGTAGAAAACCCCGTTCTCTCCGCAACACTGCCAAACAACGAACGCATACAAATTGTTATGCCTCCAGCAGTTGCAGCCAATACCATTAGCATGACCATTCGTAAACCTTCATCACGCACTTTTTCTCTTGAAAGTTTACATGAAAACAATCTGTTTTCTGTCGCCCAAAACACCAGTTTCACACCCACGCAACAAATGACAGAACGGTTATCCGAACTCTCTGATACAGACAAAGAGCTAACAGATCTCTTTATCGCGAAAGATTTTTGCACCTTTTTAGAAAAAGCCGTTATTACACAACAAAATATCTTAATATCGGGAAAAACCGGTTCTGGTAAAACAACCCTCTCCAAAGCTTTGATTGCAAAAATCCCTGACTATGAACGAATTCTCACCATTGAAGACACACCAGAACTTGTCGTTCCGCACGCCAACAAAGTGCAGCTCTTTTATTCAAAAGATAACCAAGGCTTAGCAAAAGCAGGCGCAAAAGAACTGCTTGAATCAGGCTTACGCATGCGCCCCGACAGAATCCTTCTACAAGAGCTGCGTGATGGTACAGCCTTTTACTATATCCGTAATGTCAATTCTGGTCACCCCGGCTCCATTACCACCGTCCACGCCTCAACAGCCCTTGCAGCCTTTGAACAAATGACCCTTTTAGTCAAAGAAAGTGACGGTGGTGGTAATTTAGCACGCGATGATATCCGCGGCTTATTAATCTCGATGATAGATGTCATCATCCAATGTAAACGTTTGGAAGGAAAATTTCGTGTAACAGAAATTTATTACGACCCTTTCAAGCGCCGTGATGCTTTTTAAAAAAACGCCACCCTCACACCCTTTTTTATAAGCAAAAACTATACCAATAGAGCTTTCTTAAAAACACGATTATAAGCCGCGGATATCATCGCGTGCTAAATTACCACCATAGCTTCAAGTTCAGTGTCAATAATCGAAAACAACAAGTAAAAAGAAGTAAAAATATCATCCCCATTCCCAATCACGAATGCGCCCCACAGGAAAACCAAAACGTGCCGAAAATGATATCTATAACCCTATATTTTTTCTGATTTTTTTTGACATCAATATTTGCAGGAATATCGATACAAAATTTAGTATCCGCTTCACCTTTAGCTTCAGACAAAAGCTTCACAAACACCTTTTAATATACGAGATCCTGCTTTATGTGCCTTATCCATTATTATTCTTTTCGATATTCATCAAGGCGCAATATAAAAATTTTCTTCAACGCATTCCTCTCTGATTTTGTCAAATTACCTCAAGATGATTGACTGTAAATATCTTCGATCAACACCGGAATATTTTAACCACCAAAAAAGGGTATAACTTTATATCCCCCACTTTTACTCTTATGCTTTTAAACCTAACTTTCCTTGGCTTTCTCTCAACCCTTGCATAAGACCACCAGCATCTGAATGAGTAGCAATAAAAGAAACAATATCAAATAATTATTCAGGCGATATGCCTTCTTCTTTCACAGAAATTCAATAAGCTGCCATTTCAATCACGGTTTGCATACATCATTCAATATACGGAAACACCCATAACGATAATGATGTAAATGAAAAGCTAACTTGAAGTGAATGATCAGAAATATCAAATATCCAAATGACAAAACAAATCTTACCTATCTTCAGCTATATCTCTTAACCCTTGTCACTTCTCTTAACCCTTATCACTTTTCTCAAAAGTTTTAAGCGTTTTCTCATGAGGAATATACATATCAAACGGCAATCCTCTTTCATCAACAACTTTTGTCAAAGCAATACGGATGAAATCAGACACCGTAAGTCCTAAACTTGCTAATATTTCACCGAATTTTTTTTAACGCCCTATCTATGCAGGCACATACAACGTCTTTTGTCACACCCATATTAAACCTCTTTTGATTACCTCTCTTTTGCCATATGGCTTAATAGGGCTTATACAGCATAAGGCTTTATCCTTGCCCTTACCGTATCATATCTATTGATCTTGCACGCGCTATTGCGTTGATTTTCTCCTGTTGTCTCTGTTGCAAAAACTTAACTGCCATTTGAAATTCTTTTATGCGTTCTTTATTATAAGACTGTTCTTTGGGGATTGCTTTTGATAAATCAAAACCATATTTATGAATGGCATCATGTCCAAAACGTTTATCTAAAACACTTTGTAGCTTTAAAAACTCTTGATTAACCTGCTCTGGTATCTTTGAATAACTATCACAACCAGCTTCAACATTTTTCATAAAAGTCACTGCTTCTTGTGAAAGTGACGGAACCTCAACTTTCAATCGCTCACGCTCCCGTGTAACACTAACCATCAGCGTCTCATAAGAATTCTCATAAAAGGATTGAAGCAGTTTAATAGAAGAAATAGCAAGAGGAACATGATAAAGCGCTTCTTTTCGTTCTTTTCCTGTAGCCTTCAATTTATCGATAAAACGATCTGATCCACGCAGTTCGCCCGCTCTATCAGGTGCCCTATCCAAAATATCAGGAAGTTTATCGCCTTTACCTGCTAAAATCGTTTGCTCAATCCTAAACGCAGCCTCTTGTGGATCTCTATAAATAGATGCTAAATGACTGTTTAACTCCTTAAACACATCAATGTAAGATTTTTTATTTCTAAGAGCGCTTAGCACCTTCTGTTCTAGATTAGAATTATCTATATAAGCAGCAAGGTATGGCTCTCGTTCTGTTGCTTTTGCAACAACATTCAAATCATTTTGTAATTGTTCAAGTTCTTCTTTTTGACGTTTAGCAAAACTTGTCTTTTCTCTATCCCAAGGAGTTTCAATCTTCTCTTTTTGTTGTTCCAAGCACTCTTTATTAAGATAAACGCCAAAAGCAATATTTTTGCCAATACCTTGAGAAACATCATCCCTTTTATTTTCTGTAAACTTGATAAGGTTCTTATAGATGAGTGCAGATAGATATTCTGAATTACCAAAATGTGCTTCAATTGACGCACGTGTCATTTCTTGTCGCTCAATACCCTTCCAGTTGATATGATAACCAGCTTCACGAGCCAGTTGCACCATAAATTCACGCTGAGTACGCCCATTCCCCTCTCGAAACGGATGCAACGCATTCAATTCGCCCATGTAATACCCAGCCCTTTGGCTAAAGTCATAAGCGCCAAGACCACGCAGATACTGTTCTTTTGCAAGCTTTTGCGTAATCTTCGGTGCATAACTTTCAATCTGATTATAACTAGCAAACATACTATTGCCTTTGGCAATATCCACTAAACGAACTTGTCCCGCCCATTCATATATGTCACCAAACAGTCTTCTATGAATCTCTTTCATGTAATTCAGATCAAACTTACCACCAATAGGAGTATGTACAAATTCGAAAGATTTTACATAAGAAATCGTAGATTCTACACGTTGCAGTGTGGCTTTGTCTTTAATACCAAGCCGATTATACATCACACCAGTTTCAGGATCAGTATAAGGATCACCGCTCCCCTTATACTTCTCCACGTTTTACCCTCTCCATATAATCTTTGAGGATATCACTTGTTTCAAACTCTCCAATAATAACACGTTCCATTTGCTCAACGACTTTTGGATCTGGCTCTAATCCCTCTAAACGTTGGCTTGCCAATGCATTTTCAGCATAGAGGCGACGCAGCTTAATTTCCTCTTCACTCAATATATTAAAACCCTCCTTTGCTTATATTTATTATAGCCAAACAGACTATAGAAACAAGATTTTATTCCTTGTCTTACCCGCGTTACATCTTTTGACCTTGTACGCTCATACGCATGATTTAGCTCTTGTATACGTTTCTGTTGCAAAAACTTAACTGCCATTTGAAACTCTTTTATGCAATCTTGATCATGGGACTGTTGTTAAGGATTTTTTTTTGATAGATCATAATTTGTTTGCATAGCAAGCCAAGCACGTGCTGTGCTTACACCAGACATTTCAAGCCTAATAGCAAGATTAGCACTCATAGCGGCTTTTCCATTTAAAACTCTAGAAAGTGCTACACGAGATATACCAAGCTACTCTGCTGCTTCATTAAAGGATAAACCAAGCTCTTTGATCACATCTTCTCGCAATAATTCACTGGGATGTGAAGGATTCTTCATCATTGTTTAGATCTGCTTTTTGATGACAATCCAGATAATCAACCATTTCCACATCTATGCTATCAAAGCGAAATATTACGCAACAATTTCCATTTACAGTAATTGACTAATAATCCTTGAAATCACCCTTTAGCAGATGTAATTAAAAGGATGGATAACTCAAATCTTTTGGCGATACATCTCCTTCAAGAGCACTTAGAATACGCTTTAATTTTTGAGCATGGGCGGTTCTAATCCCTTCAGTCGTACCAGTATTATAGAAGGCTTCAATCCTTTTATGTTTAAATCTTAAAATTGTAAATGAATATAGAGTGTACCCTTCCAAGATACAAAAAATGTTCATTATTTTTACATCACACGGCTTTTTTTACTTTATAAACATTAGAACTGTCGTGAAAAAATTGCTCATTCTCATCTCTTTCTCATTATTCTACTAATTATTGGAAAAGTATAAGTTCATAATTAGGAGGAGCTAAACGTAATAGGAGCGTATCATATCCCCAATTGGCAGCGGCACTTAGAAACATCAAGATGATATAACCACAATGACCATTGCTGTTTGATGTTCATGAGGCGCTGCACCCGCTGTATGTCCAGTAAAAAGAATGAATAACACTTAAACTCCCGTTCTATCAAACTTATGTAAATATAATCATTTCTGATTAAATATACTGTTGATTTCCTGCTTCTTCGAGGCTGGTTTCACCAAAGTCACAGGACATTGCCCAGAGCATTCCTCTCCACAGGCTGACACGGTGGAACTCACCGCCAAGTTTTTTAAATTAATCGCGGCATTAATGTCTCTATCATGGTTCGTACCACAATGAGAACATCTCCACTCACGTATGCTAAGAGGTAATTGTTCAATCTTACATCCGCAATGATGGCAGATCTTACTGCTCGCATACCAACGATCTGCAATAACAATCTGTCGACCATAACGTGCCGCCTTATATTCCAATTGACGGCGAAACTCGAAAAAGCTTTGATCTGCAAGGGCACGCGATAAATGCTGATTTTTCAGCAAACCTTTTACATGAAGATCTTCCAGACAAAATGTACCAAAACGCTGAATTAAATCTGTTGTAACCTTATGCAAATGATCTGTTCTGATATTACTTATTCGTGCATGAAGCTTAGCGAGTTTTTGTTTCTCCTTATAACGATTGCTCGAGCCTTTTTGCTTACGGCTTAGCTTTCGTGATAAGCGTCGTAAACGATTTAGCAAAGCCTTATAAGGTTTAACGCTTCTTATGGTTTCTCCTGTCGAAAGCGTTGCAAGTGCATTGACGCCCAAATCAAGACCAACAATAGCTTGGTTCTCGCTCAGTGGCTCTTGATTATTGGTTTCAACGCTAAGACTTACAAACCACCGATCCGCTTTACGGCTAATGGTTACTGACAAGATCTTTCCTTGAAATCGCAATTGTTCTCGCAGACGAACCCAACCAAGTTTGGGAATTCTTATCTTGGAACCTTGCAACTGTACTTGATCATTGGTTAAAGTAAAACGATCGTGCACTCCTTTCTTTCTCAAAGTGGGATATCGGCTTCTTCCTGAAAAGAAATTCTTAAAAGCCATACCCAATTGAATAATTGCCATTTGTGGAGCATTTTTAGTGACTTCCATTATCCATGGAAATTGTTCTCGTTTTAGAGAATTGAATTGTCTACGTAGCGCATAGTCATTAGGCTTTGTAAATTATTATCTTTCTTCCATGCTTCATATTGCTGCTGCCATTCCTTCAGTGCCCAATTATAAGCAAAGCGCGCGCAACCACTGGCTCGAGCCATGTAGCTTCGTTGTTTATTGTTTAAGTCTAGAGCTATTTTGTGAGCAACAATCATTGCGATGCTTCTACAGCTTGACGAACATTCTCTAATAACTTTTGATTTTTTCTCGAACGACTTCCATAAAGACGAGCACTGAAGACAGTAATAATTTCTAAAACATCTTTGGCTAAATCTTCTTCAAAACTGCTTTCTTCTCCTTGATTGAGAATGACAACCTCAACTTGTTTGGCTTCACAAATGGCGAAGACCAATTCCGCACCAAAGCGCAATAAACGATCTTTATGCGTAATCACCAAACGACCTATTTCATTTTCAATGAGAGCATCCAACAAACGTTTAAGACCTTTTTTACGATAATTCATCCCTGACCCTAAATCAGAGATGAGTTCATAAGTCCACCTTGGCTTGCGCAATAAAGCTCGAGAACCTGTTTTTGTCGCTCTAAATCGTCTTTTTGATCATGGCTCGATACACGCGCATAAGCAATGGTTTTTCTTTGTGATAGTTCTCTCGAATGAAAAGCTCAGGTCTAAGCCTAGATAGGTCATAACGGCGGTGACCTCCTGCCGTGTGCTCAGAAATAATTTTGTCTTCACATTCCCAACGGCGTAGAGTGCTGATCGAAACACCCAAAACTTGAGCGGCCTTACCTATCCCAATAAATCTATCCATAATGTGTATTATTACACAGATATAAATAGATTACAAATAAGCTGTTAAAGCCCCCCACTACAAACTCTGTTAAACTAATAACCGATTTACGAATAAGTAAAAGAAAAAGGAAAATCAAAAAAAGGCATATTTTTTATATCTTACGAACTATAGAGAAATCTATACGCATTGTAGTTATTAGAATTGGACTTTCCTTTTGTAATTGCCAAAATCCCGCATTAAAATCAGACCTTTATTCAAAGATGATCTGATAATTTTTTCAAAAAATTCAAGATTCCTCAAGTGCAGTCCCCATGCGTACATCATGATGAATAATAACATCCATCAACTCTGTCACGACAGTGTCCAATACTTCTCGTGCATCGCCTTCAGCCATAAGGCGGATAACCGGCTCAGTTCCAGAAGCGCGGATCACCAGCCGTGCCTCTTTTCCTAACCGCTTCTCTGCTTGATCAATGGCCGCTTTGACGGGATTTTTTTTCAAGACATTTTTATTTTTAATCGTTACATTTTTTAAAATTTGCGGTACAGGTTCAAACCGTTTACACAATTGGCTCATAGGGCTTTGACTTTCCTTCATACAGGCTAAAATCTGCAATGCAGCCACCAAGCCATCACCCGTTGTACCAAAATCACTAAGCACGATATGGCCAGAAGCCTCACCACCAACATTATATCCCTTTTGGCGCATGGCATCGACAACATAACGATCTCCAACTTTTGTCCTTACAAGGTGCAACCCTTTGCTATTCAAGAAACGCTCTAGTCCAAGATTTGACATAATCGTTGTGACAACACCATTGCACCGTAATCGTCCCATTTTATGCCAATTTTCAGCAATTACAGCAATTAACTGATCTCCATCAACCGTTTGTGCTTTTTCATCAACAATGAGAACCCGATCTCCATCTCCATCAAGAGCAATCCCCACATCAGCACGCACTTCATGCACTTTTCGTTTTAAAGAGCTTAAATCGGTTGATCCACATTTTTGATTAATATTGGTCCCATTGGGCTCATCATGAATAGCAAAAACCTCAGCCCCCAATTCCCATAAAGCACGGGGAGCCGCTTTATAAGTAGCCCCATTGGCACAATCCACAACAATACGCACAGTATCTAAGCGAACATCACGCGGCAAAGTTCGTTTGGCATATTCAATATAACGATAAATATCTCCCTCAACCCGTTTTGCATAACCAATTTCGGCAGAACTTGCTAAAGACTTTGAAAGATCTGTATCGATCAATTGTTCAATTTTCGCTTCCATATCATCTGAAAGCTTAAAACCATCAGGACCAAAAAGTTTAATTCCATTATCATAGAACGGATTATGAGAAGCAGAAATCATCACCCCAAGATCCGCTCGCAAAGAGCGGCAAAGCATTGCAACAGCAGGGGTTGGCACTGGACCCAATAAAAAAGCTTCCATCCCCGCAGCAGTCAACCCTGAAACCAAAGCGTTTTCCAACATATAGCCAGATAATCGTGTATCCTTACCAATCACCACACGATGAGATTGATGTTGTGAGCGAAATAAAACCCCTACAGCCATCCCCACCTTCATGGCAAAATCGGGTGTCATAGGAAATGAATTGGCTTTCCCCCGAATTCCATCTGTACCAAAATATTTTTGCACCATGCCTCTTTCCTTTAATATATAATTCTTCCCTTGGCTTTTCCTTAAAACCCTAACAAGCCCCCTTCACCATCTACACATCTAAACCACTCTCAAGCAATTATGTTTACACCCTCACACATAAAAGCAATATTATCTCCTCAAAATGCTCTATACATCCCTTTAACACAACCAACGGATAATTTCACACACTTGCTAAATCCGTAAAGAAACCCAGCACCAAACCTCACACCCTACCAAATCAGCAAGGAAATCTATCGCCTAACCTTACAACCCCCTACCACATTAGAAAAGCAACAGTCCACCTCGCCTTGTAGCATGCTAAAGCCGCCATCATACAACGGCTTTGCTTAATTTTTTGCTTCCATATTTTTGCAAATATTACAAGAAAGGCGCAAACAAAACTTGCGCCTTTCTCAAAGAATTTAGAAGTTTTCCTAAAACATCGTCACTCAAGCGATATTAAACGGTTCTTATTTTTCTTTATCATGTCCCGCAGTATTGGACTTCTTTTCAGCATTACTTTTAGAGCGGTTGACTGATTTTGTGGTGCCTTTTGTGCTTTGTGCTTTTTTCTCAGTCTCATCCGATTGCACTTCTTTAGACTGAGCCTCCTTAGGCCCAACATTACCGGATTTTGCTGTTTTTTTCCCAACAGCTGCCTCTGCTTTGCCTGCCTCGCCTTTATCTGTCTCTGCTTTATGAAGCACTGTTTTAGGGGCTGCTTCAGCGTTTTTTTCATCTACCACTGTTATCTCTGCTCTGACCGTTCCAGTTTTTGGAACAGAAGACCCCCGTGGCGCAGCACCCTCATCTTTCTGTGTGCGTGAAGGAGGCTTTCCTGCAATAACTTCGTTAATTTCAGCTCCCGTTAAAGTCTCATATTCCAACAAACCTTGTGCCAAAGCAAACCATTCTTTTCTTTTTGTTTTCAAAATGTTTGTCGCATTTTTATAGGCATCATCAATAAGCTTACGCACTTCCATATCAATCATGCGCGCTGTTTCTTCAGAGACATTTTGTGTTCGCGCAACAGAATGACCCAAAAAGACTTCATCTTGGTTATCGCCATAAGCTACATTTCCAAGCAGATCAGAAAATCCCCACCGTGTGATCATCGCGCGAGCTAATTTCGTTGCTTGTTCAATATCAGAAGAAGCACCAGATGTGATATTTTCCTTTCCAAACTTTAATTCTTCAGCCACACGTCCACCCATCATAATGGCCAGACGAGAAATCATCCACCGATAACTCATGGAATAGCGATCGCCTTCAGGCAATTGCATCACCATTCCCAATGCTCTTCCCCTTGGAACGATTGTTGCTTTGTGGACAGGATCAGCAACCGGCACATTAAGAGCCACAATAGCATGTCCTGCTTCGTGATAAGCAGTGAGTTCTTTTTCCTCTTGTGTCATAGCGGTTGAACGACGTTCAGCCCCCATCATCACCTTATCTTTGGCATCTTCGAATTCTTGCATCGTGACAACTCTTTTATTACGGCTCGCAGCCATAAGAGCAGCTTCATTGACCAGATTCATCAGGTCTGCACCGGAAAATCCTGGTGTTCCCCTTGCCAAAATTTTCAAATCAACGTTAGGCGCTAAAGGCACGTTGCGCACATGCACTTTCAAGATTTGTTCACGCCCAGAAACATCAGGGTTTGGCACAACAACTTGTCGGTCGAAACGCCCTGGTCTTAACAAAGCGGGATCAAGCACATCGGGACGGTTTGTTGCGGCAATAAGAATAATACTTTCATTGGGCTCAAACCCATCCATTTCGACAAGCAACTGGTTTAAGGTCTGTTCACGTTCATCGTTTCCACCGCCAAGACCAGCCCCCCGATGGCGTCCAACAGCATCGATTTCATCGATAAAGATAATACAAGGTGCATTTTTTTTAGCCTGTTCGAACATATCGCGCACACGGCTTGCCCCAACACCAACAAACATTTCAACAAAATCAGACCCTGAAATGGTAAAGAATGGCACATTGGCTTCACCTGCCACAGAACGTGCTAGCAAAGTTTTACCGGTTCCTGGAGGACCAACAAGCAAAACACCGCGTGGGATACGCCCCCCTAAGCGTTGAAATTTTTGTGGTTCGCGTAAAAATTCAACAATTTCTTGAAGATCTTGCTTTGCTTCTTCAACGCCAGCAACATCTTTAAAGGTAATACGTCCTTGCGCTTCATTAAGCAATCTTGCTTTCGATTTCCCAAATCCCATTGCACCGCGTGACCCATTTTGCATTTGCCGCATAAAAAAGACCCACGCCCCCACGATAATAATAACAGGTAATAAGGAAAAGAGGAGATTGAGGAAAATGCTATTTCCAGAGCTTTCAGGAATAGCTTTAACATTAACGTTTTTGCTTTCCAATTTTTGTATCAAACCTGGATCGCGAGGAGCATAGGTTGAAATAGCTCTATGTTCAATGGTTTTTCCTGTTAATTTTTGACCTTGAATGGTCACAGATTTCAACTCATTATTCTCAACTTTTTGCAAAAATTCAGAATAGGAGACTTCTCCACCACCAGAACGTTGGCTATCTCCATTAAAGAGAGAAAACGACACAATCAAAATCAATGCAATAACTCCCCAAATAAGGAGAGAGCGGTAATTGGAATTCATATTCAGCCCACTTAATCAAATATAGATTTCAAACAGTTCCCCTTAACATATAACCTTGTCAGCCCCTTGCCAAGGGATGAGAAGCTGTTTATTTTCTTTTAGAGTAATTTTCCTTTATCTTTTCACCTCAATATTAAAAAAAGGTTCCACAACATTCACCAAGGCTGCATCTTCTCGTGAGGAAAGCCAATCGAAAGGTGCCATAATTCGCTTGACGATAACATGTTTATGAACAACTGCTTGAGAAATCAACTCTGGAATATCATACCCTTTATGATTTGAGATCATCAGCAGCGATTGTAAAGAGGGAAAATGAGGCTTTTCAAGCTCAAAATCGCTATTTTTTAATAAAAATTTCAGCTGTTCTAAATTTGCGGCTCCAACCTTTATAGCCTCATATCCATGATTTGTGATATGATAGCGCCCATCCCATATAAAAGTTTTATCTGGCTCAACAATAGCCTCTTTCATATTTCGCCCTTCACGCCACAAAGAAATTCCCTGCTTGTTATATTCAATAACAGAGCCCGCATAAGTAAAACGCCGCTTTTCTGGAGAATCAAGACAGAGTTTTTGAACAAGCATGCTTAATTTCTGATTGGGGAGCAAATAAAATCCCCCTCCCATCAGCACAGCAAAGAGCCCCACCACGAAAGGAAAACTGGAATGTTTCTGTAAAAATAGCGCAGGCTTTGCTATGAAACAACGTCCATGTTGGACAGTAATATCCAGTGCTAAGATCAAATCAGCAATATTTTGCGCGTGTTGACGACGCTGCAATGCGGCTTCATTTATTTTTTGAGCAATATAAGCCAATTTTTGTGGAGAAAGAGATTGACGCACGCGCACACGTTCAAAATTGCGATCTTCATTGGTTGGATCATCAATCCATGTTTGTCCTTGTAAGCGTAAATAATTCCGTAATGTTTGGCGTTTTACACCAAGGAGTGGCCGAATCAAACGCACTTTTCTATGCAACAACGCCTCACGCGGAATACAGGATAAACCGCGCTCATAAAGGGGACCATAGTTTTTTTCGGCAATATTTTTTTTTGTTTTTCTGGTATGATCCTCATCACGTATACCCTCGGCTTCACCGCGCAAAATACCAGCAAAACCACTGGCATAAACTTCATCGCGCATGGCAACAGCTTCACTATATAAAGCACCTCTATTCTTTTGGAGACGTTGATACCGCATATGATAGGTCTCAACCTGATCATTGAGTGTATGCCCCGTCATAATAAGTGATGCGCCTTGTTTTTGTGCTTCTTTAACCAAGAGATCATAGCGTGCAACACGCGCGCTGGAAGCAATATGCGTCTTTGGCTTTTCGCCTTCCCATCGCACAGTGATATGTTGAATATCATGGACACGACAAATTTTCGCAACAGTTTCTGCTTCACGCATCGATTCTTTACGCAATTGATGATCAACCGTGACAACAATCATTTCTGGAGGAAATGCGAGAGTTTCCAAATGCTCTTTGACCAAAAACATCAAAGCCAAAGAATCACTTCCCCCTGAGACGGCAAGAATCAACTTCTGACATTGAATAAAATCCGATGTTTTAAAGAGATTTCTTGCCAGTCTAACGCACACCGAAAACGACCTCGCTGTTTATTTTGCAGGTTTACAAAAAACAGATGCTAATGTTTGTTGACGTTTTGATTTTTTCACAAAATGAGCACAATCGTCTTTATTTGGCTCAAGAGCGACCATACTTCTTGCTAATTTCAGTAAAATCTCGGAGGTATAGAGCTTCTTTTTATCTGCATACCATGCGGTAAGATAAACTTGTGCTGCTTCATGATAGCGTTTTTGCCCCAACAAAGATTCGGCCAACCAAAATAAAGCATCATCACTCAAAGGATCTTTTTTGTAACGATTTTGAAAAGCGCAAAAGCTTTTTTCAGCATCAACATAGTTAGCAGAACGAATAAAATCATACCCTTCCTTATACAAAGCTTTAGAAGAAGAAAGATTGTCACTCTGATGTGCTTCAATTGGAGCACTTACTTCATGCGCTTTGTTAAAAGGTTGACTGTTTTCATGGTCATGGCTCTCCACCTTAGCTTCCACAGCAGCAACCTTTGTCTGGTCACCTGTACTATGGTCCTGCTCCATCTCTTCCTTTACAGTCTGAGATTTTTCATCTACAGCAGACTTTTCAAAAGAACAAGAATAAACAGAAGAGACTTCTGTATCAAAAAGCTCGTGAAACTGCTTGTTAACATTTTTTAAACTGTTATGCTCAAGCACCATTCGTATCTTATGCAAAAGCTTATCTAAATCATAATCTTTAAATAAAGCCTGTTGATTCTCTAAAATAATCCCTTGGTGCTCTGCAACACTAGTAGCTTTTTCCACCACATCAGATGCTGCTTTATCAGCTGCTTCAGGTGCTTCTTTCACTGCATCAACAGCCTTATTAACAGCGTCAGTGGCTTTTTCCTCCACATCAGATGCTGCTTTATCAGCTGCTTCAGGTGCTTCTTTCACTGCATCGACAGCCTTATTAACAGCGTCAGTGGCTTTTTCCTCCACATCAGATGCTGCTTTATCGGCTGCTTCAGGTGCTTTCTTCACTGCATCAACAGCCTTATCAACAGCGTCAGTGGCTTTTTCTATCACATCAGATGCTGCTTTATCAGCTGCTTCAGGTGCTTCCTTCACAGCATCAACAGCCTTATTAACAGCGTCAGTGGCTTTTTTCGCCGCATCAGATGCTGCTTTATCAGCTGCTTCAGGTGCCTCTTTCACAGCATCAACAGCCTTATTAACAGCGTCAGTGGCTTTTTCCGCCGCATCAGATGCTGCTTTATCAGCTGCTTCAGGTGCCTCTTTCACAGCATCAACAGCCTTATTAACAGCGTCAG
>NZ_JBHIRN010000002.1:120383-120530 GCF_042197205.1 Bartonella sp. AA2SXKL | reverse complement strand
TGGCTTTTTCTATCACATCAGATGCTGCTTTATCAGCTGCTTCAGGTGCTTTCTTCACTGCATCAACAGTCTTATCAACAGCGTCAGTGGCTTTTTCTATCACATCAGATGCTGCTTTATCAGCTGCTTCAGGTGCTTCCTTCACAG
>NZ_JBHIRN010000002.1:120218-120283 GCF_042197205.1 Bartonella sp. AA2SXKL | reverse complement strand
GATGCTGCTTTATCAGCTGCTTCAGGTGCTTCTTTCACAGCATCGACAGCCTTATCAACAGCGTC
>NZ_JBHIRN010000002.1:113626-120118 GCF_042197205.1 Bartonella sp. AA2SXKL | reverse complement strand
AGTGGCTTTTTCTATCACATCAGATGCTGCTTTATCAGCTGCTTCAGGTGCTTCTTTCACAGCATCGACAGCCTTATTAACAGCGTCAGTGGCTTTTTCCGCCGCATCAGATGCTGCTTTATCAGCTGCTTCAGGTGCTTCCTTCACAGCATCGACAGCCTTATCAACAGCGTCAGTGGCTTTTTCTATCACATCAGATGCTGCTTTATCAGCTGCTTCAGGTGCTTCTTTCACAGCATCGACAGCCTTATCAACAGCGTCAGTGGCTTTTTCCGCCGCATCAGATGCTGCTTTATCGGCTGCTTCAGATGCTTTCTTCACGTCATCAGTTGCCTTATCAACTGCATCAACTTTATCCGTATCATGTGCAGGATATTCGGAAGCCTTTCGTGCCGCACTTTGAACAAGTGAAGTAGAACAAGCTATGAAAACCCCCATATAAAAGAGTGTTTTCCAATTGATTTTACGATACATTCTTTTTTCCCCTTAAGAGCTTATTAAATAGTTGAAACAAACAATCTTCTTTTTAATGACTATTCATGTCATTCAACGTTGTCACAGCACGTCGATTTTGATTCCAACAGGAAATATCATCACATACTGCTACAGGTCTTTCTTTTCCGTAAGAAATTGTTTGAATCCGTTGTGCGGACACACCAAGAGACACCAAATAGTTTCGCACAGCAACAGCACGGCGCTGTCCAAGTGCCAAGTTATATTCACGTGTTCCCCTCTCATCAGCATGACCTTCGATCATAATAGAATAATAAGGATAATGAAGCAACCATTCTGCTTGGCGCGTTAAAATACGTTCAGCATCAGCATCAAGTGAAGAAGAATCGAGACCAAAAAACACGCGATCACCCACATTAACCGTAAATTCTTGTCCTGAGCCTGGTGACACCTGATTCAAACCAGCATCATTCATATAAGCGCCATTCATACCGTTAAGTGCACCAACATTTTTTTTGCCACACCCACCCAGGCATAGTGAGAAAAGAAAGAGGATAGCTAAGGAATGAGAGATGGTTTTTTTGGTAGAGCGCATAGTCCGTTTCTCCTTGAATTTCGTAAAGAAGGGTCAATTCTTAAAAATATTTTTAAGAATAACCGTTAATTCCTAATGAAGAAGAAATTTTTCTGTTTTTTCGTCCTCATTTTTACTTTTAAGTCTCTGCCAATTTTTCTTCTCCTCAGCCATTCCTCTAACATTTCCATAAGAAATGTTTCCCTTATGCGTCATGGCTTTTTATGCATCATCTTGATCTTGACGATTTTTTTGCAGCGCGTTCAGCTTTGCAAAAACTTTATCAGCATCAAAAGTCTTATGCAGATTTTCTTCACTCTCATTTTCCTCTAGAGCAGCGTTTTCCGTCACAGAAGCGGGAAGCAACGACCTATCTTCTTCTGCTGCAACAGGACGATTTTTCGCCGCACGCTGGAGCTCAAAATCTAAATCGATTTGCGAACACAAACCAAGTCCTACAGGATCAAGAGGAACCAAATTTGCACTATTCCAATGGGTTCTAAGGCGGATTTGTTCAATTGTCGCTTTTGTTGTCCCAATCAACCGTGCAATTTGCGCATCTTTCAACTCGGGATGGTTCGTAACCAACCATAGGATACCATTGGGACGATCTTGGCGTCGAGAAAGAGGGATATAGCGCGCCCCTTTACGTTTTTTTTCAGGAATATGCACCCTCGATTGAGAAATTTTCAATCGTGCGTTTTGATCAGCCTCCACCCGTGCAATTTCACTGCGCGTCAATTGCCCAGAACTAATCGGATCTAAACCTTTAATACCATAAGCCGCATCACCATCGGCAATAGCTTTTACTTCCAAGACATGCAATTTACAAAATTCTGCAATCTGATCAAAAGAAAGAGCTGTATTATCAACCAACCAAACAGCTGTTGCTTTGGGCATCAAAAGTTGCGTTGCCATTTTTATAAATCCTCTTCTGCGCCTCTTCTATGAGGCAGGTTACCGCCCACTCAAGAGCACTGGAACTTTTTTATATGTTTAGGTCTCTCCAACCACTCCTAAAACAAAGCGCGGCATGGAATAAACCATTTTGCTATGAGATTACATTCTGTTATAGCGTTATTTTTGCTCAACGACAAGAGATCTCTCTTGTAATGATCCTCAACTAAGGTGTCTTTACCTTTAAGATGAATTTTCTTATAAAGGGTTTATTCGATTATTTCACCTCATGCTGTGGCACATTTATTCTGGTGGGATGCATGCTTTATCGCCTTAAATTCTAAGGAGTATCCAACTGGCAAAAAAGCCCTCAAATAGGAAGGAAAACTATGGCAGGCCATTCACAATTTAAGAATATTATGCACCGTAAAGGGCGTCAAGATGCAATGCGCTCGAAAATATTTTCTAAGCTTGCGCGCGAAATTACCGTAGCAGCAAAACAAGGTGCTCCTGATCCAGCCATGAACCCACGTTTAAGGCTGGCTGTTCAAAATGCCAAAGCACAATCGATGCCGAAAGATAATATTGAACGCGCGATTAAAAAAGCGTCAGGCGCCGATGTCGAAAATTATGATGAAGTACGCTATGAGGGCTATGGACCAGGCGGCGTTGCCGTCATTGTTGAAGCTTTAACTGATAACCGCAACCGCACCGCTTCAAATGTGCGCGCCGCCTTCACAAAATCAGGAGGAGCCTTAGGGGAAACAGGATCGGTCAGTTTCATGTTTAATCGGATTGGTGAAATAATCTATAAGCCAGAAGCAGGAACAGCCGATAACATCATGGATGCAGCAATTGAAGCCGGTGCCGAAGATGTGCAATCAGAAGAAACCGGACATCATATTACCTGCGCATTTGAAGATATTGGTGAAGTTTCCAAAACACTTGAAGCAAAACTTGGTGAAGCAGAATCGATTAAAACGATTTGGAAAGCCACCACCCTTGCACCAATAGATGAAGAAAAAGCTTTGTCTGTTTTACGACTAATTTCAACATTAGAAGAAGATGATGATGTGCAAAATGTTTATGCAAATTTTGATGTCAGTGATGAGATTTTGGCAAAATTGTCTGTATAATTCCCATCATTTACATAAGCCCTCTCTTCATGCATGAGGGCTTCAAAAGCATCTGTCACCCCTCCTCTTTATCCGCACATATAAAAGCCCCGCGTCAATAGCGGGGTAAGCCATTGATGCAATAAAAAACCACAATCAATCGCAGAAAACATAATCCCAAAAAGAAAAACATACACAAAACTCTGTAGCCTCACGCCTTTCTTACATGCCCCAAAGATTATCCCTATATCCCCTCTCTATTTGATCTTTTTGTTCTTTAAGATTAACCTCCTCTCCCCACCCTCAAGTAATGAAATGATCTAGCCTCTAAACAATTAGGGGTTTCTTGACGTATTCCTATAACGAATCACTCATGAAATTCACTTGAAACTTAAGGCTCAACAAACATGCATTCCCCTAAATATTCGCTACGCACTTAAAAAACACTTAGAATATATCAAGGAGATTTATACGCCCTATATCCCCACACCTCAAAGAGCAGTGTTTTTACAACATCACAGAATAAAAATAAGCAAATGGAAAGCCAGAGCTGATTGTTTAGCAAAGTATTGTACAAAAAGCCGGTACATCTCTCTAATCCGTTGCGGATAAATTTTTGACTTTATGGCATCGTATATTTCTAAAATAACGTCATTTATCTTAAAAATCTGTCCTTTTGCTCTTACCAATCAATCAATATTCAGACCTAAAACAACCGCGTACTTGAATAAAACACATCAAAGAGCAACAGCCCCCCCTGACAAGAGGACTCTTCACAAACAAAATCGAAGAGGAAGTTTAAAAAAATATATATAGCGACACTTTGAATAAAAAGTTGAACTCTAGAGATCTTAGAATTTTCGGCTCTATTTTTTCAAGGTCTTGTTTTGAATTTTTTTAAGCATTTTCCCCCAAGGAAATTCCATTATCGATCAACAACCATAGATGATAGATGAAATCTACATAACTCCCCATACCCACTATAATCAATTCCTTCTTTTAAATAATTAAAAAACTATTGAGATTGTTTAAACTTGAGACTGTATTCCTTCTATACTCTGTTTTTAAGCATTTTGTTTTACTGTACATTGAGCAAAGGCGACCATGCTGGATCTGAAGCATCATTGGGGGTGGGTAATTGACGTTCATTGCGACCCGTAATATCAATCGTATAAATTTTTGGTCCCATACCGGGATTTTTGCGAAAGAACATCAGCACACGACCATTAGGGGCCCACGTTGGTCCTTCATTGTGAAACCCTGTGGTTAAAATTCGTTCTCCTTGTCCATCAGGGCGCATAACACCGATAGAAAATTGTCCGCTTAATTGTTTTGTAAAGGCGATATAGTCACCCCGTGGAGACCAAATAGGTGTTGAATAACTCCCATCGTTTGAAGAAATACGCTGAATATCACTCCCATCCGCATTCATTTTATAGATTTGCGGCTTTCCACTACGATCTGAAGAAAAGACAATTTGTTTTCCATCCGGTGAATAAGAAGCAGAAGTATCAATAGCAGAAGTTGTTGTAAGTCGCGTCATCGTACGGGTTCGTAAATCCATAGTGTAAAGATTGGCACTCCCATCATTTTGTAACAAACTCATGATAACTTTTTGTCCATCAGAAGAAAAACGTGGAGCAATTGTCATGTTATTAAACGTTCCGATCAACTCTCTTTGCCCCATTTCAATTTGTTGGAGATAAACATGAGGTACTTGATTGTCCTCGTAAGCCATATAGGTCAATTCTTGTCTTTTTGGTGAAAACCGCGGTGTAAGCACCAATTCACTTCCATCAGACATATAAATCAAATTTGCTCCATCTTGATCCATCATTGCTAAACGTTTAATGCGTGCATTTTGAGGACCTGTTTCATCGATAAAAACAATTCGTGTATCAAAATAACCACTTTCTCCTGTCATCTCACTATAGATCTCATCTGCGATCATATGTGCCACACGCCGCCAACGTTCTGTCGCAGTATAAAAACGCCGTCCTTTCAATTGTCTTTGTCCAAACACATCCCATAAACGAAAATCGACCCTCAAACGTCCATCGATTTCTCTCATGACTTGCCCAGTAACTAAACCTTGCGCTTTTATTTTCTGCCAAGAAGCAAAATGTGGTTGTTTATTAGGATTAGAAATGTTTTCAAAAAAATTTGCTTTATCAAGCGGTAAAAACAGCCCCGACCGTTCGAGATCGGCTGTCACCACAGCAGATATTTTCAACCCAATCGAATCATTGGAAATAAAGTCTGTAATTGCAATGGGAATGGGATTAAAATCAGCGCTCGAAATAGTTCCTTTCAATTGCGCATAACCCGATGAAATACTTGAAAGCCACAACCCACAAGTGACAATAAACCAAGCAAAAACTTTATGTCTCGTTATAGTCATCATGGAATGTGTCCTTTCGTTAAGCGCTTTTTTCTCGTTTATCATCTTATTTCTTGGAGGGGATCAACATTAAAGTCAAAACCTTGCCCCCATAGATCATATTGATCACGTGGGAGATCTGCATAAGGTTGGCATGAAAAGACAGCAGCATACACCTGCCTTATCATAATAGCTTGTTGACTCTCAAGGCCGCTTACGGGATCAATGATAGGATCGCCCACAACCATCCCTTCACGGTCTAAATAAAATCGCAACCGCACGACCGGACGATTTTTTAAATCGCCGCCAAGCGCCACAAGTTTAAGCTTCTGTTGAATACATCCCCCCGCAATATTGACCAATGTTTGTGCCATTTTTGTGGTATCATTAATATTTTTTCTTGCACCCAAAGCTTCTGGTATATGAGAACGTTTTGCTCCCCCTCCTTGTGACCGCGCACGATTGAGCAAATTATTTTCCTCCAGAGCTAAAATATCTTCAATGGTCTGTTTCTCTTGGTTTTTCTTGTTAAGCTTTGGCGTCTTTTGATTCAATGCAGCCTCATTCTTCTTTGGAAATTCTCCGTCAAACTTTGGTTTAAACTGTGGAAGAAGAGATTTTTCTGGAAGTACAATTTTGGGCGCTTGATGAACAATCTGCTCTGCTGGTACTTTTGGGACCGTTGGAGCCAATTCTTTTGGCGATATCATCTCTTCATTTTTGTGCGCAGGCTTGAGCGCAACCTTAGAGGCATCTTCCGGCACTCTCAAAGGCATCTCAGGCGCAACCTTGGGCGCATCCTCCGGTGCCTCCAAAGGCATCTCAGGTGCAGCCTTGGGCGCACCCTCCGGTGGTGCCTCCAAAGGCATCTCAGGCGCAACCTTGGGCGCATCCTCCGGTAGTGCCTCCAAAGGCGTCTCAGGTGCAGCCTTGGGCGCATCCTCCGGTAGTGCCTCCAAAGGCATCTCAGGTGCAGCCTTGGGCGCACCCTCCGGTGGTGCCTCCAAAGGCATCTCAGGCGCAACCTTGGGCGCATCCTCCGGTGCCTCCAAAGGCATCTCAGGCGCAACCTT
>NZ_JBHIRN010000002.1:105539-113526 GCF_042197205.1 Bartonella sp. AA2SXKL | reverse complement strand
GGTGCCTCCAAAGGCATCTCAGGCGCAACCTTGGGCGCATCCTCCGGTGCCTCCAAAGGCATCTCAGGCGCAACCTTAGGCTCATCTTCCGGTACTCTCACAGGCATCTCAGGCGCAACCTTGGGCGCATCCTCCGGTGGTGCCTCCAAAGGCATCTCAGGTGCAGCCTTGGGCGCATCCTCCGGTGGTGCCTCCAAAGGCATCTCAGGCGCAACCTTGGGTGCATCCTCTGTTTTTGCTTCTAATAATTCTGGTTTTGTAAGTTCGGGTGCAAATGTTTCTGACGTGTTCTCGCTTGATGGTGGCGATGCTGTTTCAACGGGACGCGGCTTTTCCTTTGGTTGAAATGGTGCAAGACTATCTATTTGTCCCTCTCCAATATGGCGTGCATCTTCTTTCTCTTGTGGCTGCATAGTTGGTTTGACGGCAGGGATTGCATGGATAGGAGCCCTCACGGCTCCTTGTTGAGAGGAAAACTCGTCCACCAAAGGAGCAAGAGTGATGGGAATTGCTTCCAACGGTTGTGGTAAAGAGACAGAGTTTGTAAACTGAACGGCTCCCCAACTGAGAAAAATGACATGGACCACAAGGGATAAAGCCAAGCCTCGTTTCATACTATGATAGGAGTCTTTGTTCATTCTTTATGCCTTACTTATGCCTTACATTTTTTCATTTTTAATCACTCTATGCTCTTTTAAAAACATCTTAAAAACAACCGGTTATGCACAATTTTATTACTTATTATTTATTGTGCTAAACTTGCTAACGCGACTTGAGAAAACCCCGCTTTTTGAATATCTGCCAGCAGTTTTAATACTTGCTGATATTCAACAGTTTTAGCAACCCGTACAAAAACCCGTTGATCTTTTTGTGTAGCATCTGCTTCCAGAAGAGTTTTCAGGTGTGCAATCAGGGACTGTGACGTTTCATAATAATCTTGATTAATGGCAAAGCGCCCTTGCGCGTCAAGTGAAACCGTAAGAGGTGTTTTTTGAGCTCGTACGGGACCCGCTTGACTACGAGGCAAATCTAGAGGAACACCGTTCACTAAAAGGGGGGCAGAGACCATAAAAATAATCAACAAGACCAGCATGACATCCACAAAAGGAGTGACATTGATCTCACTCATCAGTTGGCTTCGTGAATGATGCCGCCTACGTGTATTTTTGCGAGAAGAAGAAGCAACAGAAAAGCCCATGGGATAAGATCCTTTTTATAAAGAGGAAGGTGCTGTGCGTGTTTCATCAATACGCCGCGATACAATTGTTGAAAATTCATCGGCAAAATTTTCTATTTGTGCAATGATGCGCGCACTTTCATGAGTCAACTTGTTATAAGCAATAACAGCTGGAATTGCTGCAAACAAACCAATAGCGGTTGCCAAAAGCGCTTCTGCAATCCCTGGCGCGACAATGGCAAGTGATGTATTTTGAGAAGCTGAAATAGAAAGAAAAGACTCCATAATACCAATAACTGTTCCAAAAAGTCCGATAAAAGGTCCCGCAGATCCCAGTGTCGCAAGAAAACTTAATTTTGATTCTATTTTTTCACTTTCACGTCCCAGCGTCAAATCCATAGCCTTATCAATTCTGCTCTGCAAACTTTTCGATGTATGGGTCCCTTTTTCAAGAGATTTTTTCCATTCAACCATTGCTGCCATAAAAACTGCGGATATACTATTGGTACGTTGACTTTTGCATGATGCATAAAGATCTTCTAGCGCTTTGCCAGACCAAAATGTGCGTTCAAACTGCTTTATTTCACGCCGTATTCTCCGATACGTAAAAATTTTATCAAAAATAATTGCCCAACTCCAGATAGAAGCGAGCAGCAACCCGATCATAACACCTTTCACGATCCAACTCGCTTGCATAAACAAATGCAACATTCCAATTGTTTCTGGATTCGTTAGTTCTAAATGCGGCATAATTTTTGTCCCTCTAAATGAAAGATGCATTTTTAAAATTTATAAAACAGATTATTTTATAGTTTCTAAATTTAAGTAAAGACTCTAGTCTCACATAAATCCATGCGCTAAAACAAGACTTGTTTCTTAAATTTCCTTAAAAAGTGATGACGAGAGACATCCCTCAATGCACGCCCCTCTCATTTCACAACAGCATTTATGAAAAATATAACGATCAGGATTTCTCCATAAATGCTATAAAAATAAAAGATATAAAAATGCATGATATAAAATCTATTATGCACCACCATCTTTACGCTTATGAAAAGAACGCTAAATCATCATACGCGTTTCTAGCTTAAAATGCTGCAATAAGTCTTAGCACTTGAAAAGATTCATAAGAAGCATTTTATTCCTTTCTTAAGTGTTTTTGTACCCACTCACCAACTCCGCTTGTGACATGTAAGAAAATGTTTTTGATTAATTCGCGGCAATAGAGCTTGAAAAGAAAAAATTTTACAAGTTTCAGAATTATCTGAAAGTGACAACGCAATGAATTATCATTGTAAATAAATATGTTATCATCATAAAAGATGACGCTTTGCCTCAGGCTATTGTTTCTCTCATTCTTTAATAAGATCACACCATCGGGCACAAAAAACGACACTAAACCACCCTAAAACGCCTCACAACAATGCACCTCACCCAGGCCCCCTATAAGTCCTATATAATCTAGTGTAAGTCTCATGTAATCTCATTGTGTTGTGAATTAGCCCCTTTCAATGCCTATCATCTCTCTGGTACCATGGTATAACGTACAAGCTTCTGTGACATGAAAAAAGCCTTTTCATATCTTTACTTCATGAAAACCGGCTTCTTCGCTCTCTTTGCTCACTTGCGATATTTGATCATTATTGCATTGAGAATGATCCATAAGGAACATTTTTACAATTTTTTCAATGGCTTATATTGTTCTCTTATGATGTATAAGCAAATGATTTTAATTGTTTCAACATGAACAGATTTGAAATGAAAGTATTTTATTCTATTCCTCTATTAGGGTTTGTACCCGTGAGAAGTGATAATTTATCTTTTTAAGTCAATATATTATATAGAATAATATGCTTTTGAAACTTTAAATGCAAGAATGCATTTCTGCTTTGTATACATTGATCTCTCACTCATTCACTACGCTTAGAAGCGCACATAAAGTGATGCATTATAGATAGAAATGGATGAAACACGCGCTCTTGTGATGCCAAATGACAATCCAGTAAAAAAAACAAATCAAATTGCTTAAAAACACCCTTTGGGTGTTTTTAAGACAATTTTCGACCTAATGGCTTATTATCACTTTATTGCAATATTGCGCTGGGTATGTGCATTTTTATAAAAATAAATCTTAATCCATTTTTATTTCTTTTTATATTTTGTACTTTTTCGCTGCTTTCCGATGCCAACAAACCTTTCTTCAAAAGAAAGAAAATATCTTGAGTTTATAGAAGAAAATGGATGATATGACATTGTTTTTGAATCATAACATGGATAGGGCGTGTTTAATTTTGTGGGATATCATCTTCAATTTATTGTAGTTATTGTAGCAGAGGTGCTTTCTTTTGCTGTATCGTGTAACCTTGTTAGAAAACATCTAGGCTATGATAAATGTATAGTCTTAGATTATAGATTACTTTATATCTGCTGATCTCTCCTGAAACTCGCTAATTCAATGAATCACACTTTTAACCAAGCATTTTTGCAAAAAGTTCTTTGGGTAAACGTCGCGGTTTTGCCTCCTCATTAATCAGAGCAATTTCAACTTTGGCTGTTACCAACGTAGTCATCTCATGCAAAATAGATTGCTCCATAAAAAAGCGGGCCCCTTGGATATGAGTAACACGTGTTTTAACGACTAAAAGATGATCAATTTTAGCGGGTCTTGAAAAATTAATTTCCATATGACGAACAACAAAAAACAGTTTTTCCCCCTCACCCCCTGCTGCTAACATCTTATTATTAAAACCGGTATCCCGTAAAAACTCTGAACGTCCTCGTTCAAAAAACTCAAGATAACGCGCATGATAAACTACACCGGAAAAATCTGTATCCGCAACATAAACGCGGACCTGAAAATTATGAAAAGCGTTTGTATGATTGCTCTTAAAAGGTGTTATTTCTGTCATCGACTTCATATCCCATAAAATCATCTAATATAGCAAATTATCTATCAATCAAAAGATTGAACACATTTTTGTGTTGAAGTTGTGAAAAGCAAAAAATCTTTAATAGTGCCAAACCTTTTTAGCCAGAATATGCTAAAAGAAGGCACGTCTCTTGTATTTTATGACCTTGCTATAAAATATTCACATAGTTTCTTTTAATAAAGAGAATGCCTTAGTCATCTTCCCCATCCCATAAAGATGTCTGAAGTGATGAATTGTCTTGAGCATCAGAAAGTTGAGAACGCCTTTGTATAGACGTTGTAGAGGCTGGAGCAGAAAGCCCTAAATGGCTCCAAGCCTTTTCAGTTAGAATGCGTCCACGAGCGGTTCTTTGAATAAAACCTTGTTGAAGCAAATACGGTTCAACAATATCTTCAATGGCATCGCGTGGTTCTGATAAAGCAGCAGCAATTGTTTCAATCCCCACCGGCCCCCCTAAAAAAGTTTCCGCAATCAGGAGCAAGTAGCGGCGGTCAAGCGGATCAAGCCCAAGATGATCAACCTCAAGGCGCGAAAGGGCTTCATCGGCGATTTTTTGGTCAATTTGTTTTGCTTGTTTAACCAAAGCAAAATCACAAACGCGCCGTAAAAGCCGTCCGGCAATACGAGGGGTTCCCCGTGCTCGGCGTGCAATTTCATGAGCACCATCATCACTGATCTTGACGGAAAAAAGTCGTGCATTACGCTGCACAATATATTCCAATTCTTCTATCGTATAAAAATTGAGACGAATTGGGATGCCAAAACGGTCTCGTAGAGGTGTGGTTAAAAGCCCCAAACGTGTGGTTGCTGCCACCAAAGTAAATTTAGCCAGATCAATTTTCACCGAGCGTGCGGCCGGCCCCTCCCCAATGATCAAATCAAGTTGATAATCTTCCATTGCTGGGTACAGAATTTCTTCAATCGCCGGATTTAAGCGATGAATTTCATCAATAAACAAGACATCACGTTCTTCAAGATTGGTCAAGAGAGCGGCTAAATCTCCTGCTTTAGCGATGACCGGCCCTGAAGTAGAGCGAAAATTAACGCCTAATTCTTTTGCCATAATCTGTGAAAGCGTTGTTTTTCCCAACCCCGGTGGCCCTACAAACAAAACGTGATCCAGCGCTTCTTGCCGCGTTTTTGCTGCTTCAATAAATATTTTTAAATTAGCCCGCGCCGCTTCTTGACCAATAAAGTCATCGAGAACTTGTGGCCTCAAGGAACGATCTGGATCGTTAGGAAGGGGGGCGGAACCCAGAAGGCGTTTATCTTCATCTTTATGCATTGTTACCTTGATTTTAAGTAGGAGAAGAAAGCAATTTGAGACTATGGCGGATCAGCAGGGCAGAAGAAACAGTTTCCCCCTCAAGAGCGTTCATCGCAAGAGCAAGAGCACGAGATGCATGCTCCCGTTCAAACCCTAGCTTCATCAACGCGGAAAGCGCATCATGCGCAGGTTGATTGGTCATCTCACGCTGAGAAACCGAAACAGTCTTGACAGCTTGTTCAAAGGGGAGTGTTTTACTTTTCAGTTCACCCACAATTCTTTCACTGACTTTTTTACCAACGCCCGGCGCTCGACTAATCATCGCAACATCGTTTAAAGCAATAGCCTGTGCAAGTTCATCTGGCGATAAAGTACCCAAGATTGCCAAAGCAACCTTTGCCCCTACTCCAGGAACATTTTGTAGAAGACAAAACCACTCCTGTTCAGCTCTTGTAGCAAAACCAAAAAGGCGGATTGCGTCTTCCCGAACATGCGTTTCAATAAAAAGGCTTAACGCCTCCCCAACAGAGGGTAAAGAAGGACGCAGCCGATTTGACACAAAAACAACATACCCCACACCGTGAACATCAAGAAGGATATGATCATCAAAGATATGTTCAAGAGTGCCCTTTAATTTGCCAATCATGTTGCCACCCCACTCATATCGCTATCCTTGCCTGATAAGATCGGTCAATACTGTTACGGTGCATACTATGACAAAGAGCAAGAGCAAGAGCATCAGCCGCATCACTGCTATCAAATTCAGCCCGTGGGAGGAGAACTTTGACCATCATATGGATTTGTTCTTTAGCCCCATGTCCAACCCCAATAACTGATTTTTTCACTTTGTTGGGCGCATATTCAAAAACAGGAAGATTTGCTTGCGCAGGAACCAGTAGTGCAATTGCACGCGCTTGGCCAAGTTTTAAAGTTGCTGTAGCATCTTTGTTGACAAATACATGTTCTACAGCGGCTTCATGGGGCATAAATTGATGCACAACCTCTGAAAGACCTTTGTGGATCTGACATAGTCTGGAAGCCAGCTCACACTGTACATCAGAAGAAACCGTCCCTGCTGCAATAAACTGAAGACGATTACCCGCAACATCGATAACGCCCCACCCTGTACGCCGTAATCCGGGATCAATGCCTATAATACGAATCGTCTCTGCCATAAACTACAGTCTATACACTTTTCCCCCCTGTGAATAAAGATGTGAATAAAGACAAGACCACAAAGAAACCAGCAACCCAAGACAAAACCAGTAAAAAGATAATCATCCCCCCAAATTTATACAATTATAACACGCAACGAACAGCATCTTTATGAAACATACTTTATGAAGCGTAACTGAAATCAGTCAAAACCATTCACACATCACAAGCAAGCACCCGATCAAGCACCCTCTAAAGCATAAAAATTCCCTTTCTATATCATATCCAATGCCATAACGGTTAAACATCGCAAGCGAGCAAAGAGAGAATGCTGAATTGCACATTCATAATGTGTAAAGAGGCTATGAAACAGATGCTACACACTTTACGAAAACTTTTTACATTATAGCATGACGCTAGCATAACAAGACAACACGTTGATTTATAAAGATAATTAATTATTTTGTATGTTGCATAAGAATCCCGAATATCCTAAGATTTTCTCATTACAAATCTGTTTATATTGAAGCAATCAAAACCATTCTCTTACATATGAAACGTGGGATTGCCGTATAGAGTGAAACTGTACAAGAAAGGACTAAAAATAATTCCTCTAATGAATTGTCTCAAGTTCCAAAGGCTGCTGCAACATTGGGGACTGGCAAAGATGATGATCGTGCCGGCTTTTTCCTTTGCAAGCGTAAAGATGAGAGAGGCTCAACGGATGTGAATAAGAACTGAGAGGTGTTTTTGAATATACCCATCACACCACAATGACATCGCGTAGAGAGGGACATTGCATGGGGGCACAGAGAGCCTATAGGACATTCATTATATGGCACTTTATTTTGGATATTTTATTTTACGCGAGGAAAAATAACTTCCATTCAAAACAAAAGAAGCCCAAAAACTGTAACAATGTGTATCATCCTCATAACACACACTTTACAGCAGCTTTATAGGCATAAATTATAGAGCATAAATAAATTGATGTACAAGCCCCTACTCTATCTTAGAGCCAGATCATTATCAGAGCCAAAACAAAATCACACGATAGATCAACAGAAATTGTTCCAGCTGCAATCAACCAAAGCCGATTTCCCACAAAGACCAACCATATCCTATTCCATGCCATAATTTACAATCAATACCTATACCCTTCAGCTATAAGCTCAAGATATTTCCTACGCTCAAATAGAAATTAGGCAGAAAAAAGCACTCTAGATTAGTTTTAGTTGTGAAATTTCGGTTGTAAAAAAAATGGGTATACTGCTCTAAATATCGCAAGAAAGAAGCAAGGAGCTATTATTCTCAGCACGCCCAAAGGCTGTTTTGAGCAATTCGATTTATTTTCCCACTGGATTATCATCGCTTAAACTACAGCCGCCCCTTATTGACCAGAACGCTTAAACTACAGCAGCATCTCTAAATGAAAAAAATGCGCGCTTCTAAACGCAA
>NZ_JBHIRN010000002.1:0-105439 GCF_042197205.1 Bartonella sp. AA2SXKL | reverse complement strand
TGAGAAACAAATTGGCGAAAAATTTCTGGCAATTCATGCCAATGAGGGGTTTCAAGTTCCAATGTCGGTGTATGAAGTGACACTTTTACAATTTCTTTTTTTATTTGTTCTGATGACATTTCTCCTTCGCACAAAGCAAGGGGAGGCCCTCTAAGAACGCCCAAAGGCTGTTTTGAGCAATTCGATTTGTTTTCCCACTAGATTATCATCGTTCAAGATAAAGCCGCCCCTTATTGACCAGAACGCTTAAACTACAGCAGCATCTCTAAATGAAAAAAATGCGCGCTTCTAAACGCAATGAATGAGAAACAAATTGGCGAAAAATTTCTGGCAATTCATGCCAATGAGGGGTTTCAAGTTCCAATGTCGGTGTATGAAGCGACACTTTTACAATTTCTTTTTTTTATTTGTTCTGATGACATTTCTCCTTCGCACAAAGCAAGGGGAGTCCCTCTAAGAACGCCCAAAGGCTGTTTTGAGCAATTCGATTTGTTTTCCCACTGGATTATCATCTTCTAGAGCACAGGAGGCCGCAGTTTCCCACCCAGCACGCATATAGGTTATCCGCGCTTCTAAACGCAATGAATGAGAAACAAATTGGCGAAAAATTTCTGGCAATTCATGCCAATAAGGGGTTTCAAGTTCCAATGTCGGTGTATGAAGTGATACTTTTACAATTTCTTTTTTTATTTGTTCTGATGACATTTCCCCTTCACGCTCTGCGCGAAGAAGAAGGAGTTGAGAAGCGATTTGCATAAGTCGTGTACTTAAATACATAGCCTCTTTCGCATAAACTGCAGAAACCTCTGCCGAAAGAGAGCGTGCTACTAATTTCCCTTCTGAGTCAATATACGCTGCGGTTTTTTCAATCAGCGCCATTGTTTCTTCATAGAGACGATTAAAAGCATTTTCAAAAGCATTATGCTCAATCATGATAATAGGTTCATCATATGGACGTTTATGTACACTCACGCTTTTATACTCCAAGTATCAGCACAAAATCATACCCCTTAACGAATAGAGTATTAAAAAGTTTCTTTTGTTGCTGTATAGAACGCTTTTTTTTAAAACTGCTACCTCTTTTAATTTTTTTGCGCAACGCACTTTTTATACTAAGGTTAACGTGCCCAACAAACACTACAGGAATATTTTTTATAAACGGATCATTTTCCTTGAAAAGGACCACTGCCAAGATTGCCGTTTTTCACAATAATAAGCGACTCCAAATTGCAAAGCAATACCCGTTATTATTAAGAGGGTATCGGAAAAAAACGTTTCTGTCATCACTGTTTTTATAATTTGTCCAAACATCGCAAAAATGGTTCCCGTTACAAAGACCGGTAAACTATGTTTTCCTAAAATTGCTAAAGGATGTTTCTGAGAGACATAAAACCATTTATTGATGCGCGGCAAAGAAAGAATGAGAAAGGCTAATGCAAGAACATGGAGTAAACGTGGCAAGCTTAAAAAGGTTTTATTAAAGTTCAACAATGGGGAAGACCAGCCAAGCCACCCCAAAATGCCCCACCAGTTTAAGCGAACCCATAACAGCGCCAACAAGAGATACGCTGCCGCACAAACAATCCAAAAAGACTGAAAAGCGATTTTTTTTCCTTGTTTAAGCGCTAAAGTACTGGTCAATCCTATGACAAATAAGAATTGCCAAGACAAAGGATTTAAAAACCACTTTCCCTTTAAAGGATAAGAAGGAGGAGCAATTTTATAAAATCCGCAGATAAGATACAGTGTAAAGGAGCCCAAAAGCAGCCATTTTGTCTGCTTACAACTCAAATAAAGGATAAAAGGCGCAAAAAACATCAAAACGATATAAAGAGGAAGAATATTATTATATCCCAATTGATGCCCAAAGCTTAAGGTACTCAAAAATGCGATACTAGGCTCTTTAAAAAAGAGTCCCACATTGTTCATCGATAAAAGTTTTTCTGTTCGCCATAATAAAAAGGCAGCAAAAAAAAGACTTAACGTGACAAAAGTCGTAAAAAGATATGCACCATAGAGCTGCAGAGCTCTGTACCAAAGTTTTCGGATAATAAAAGCAAAGGATTTTTGCTGTAATCGTCCATGAAAGCTTAACCCAAGAGCAATCCCTGAAAGCAAAACAAACACTTCTGCACAATCAGAAAAACCGAAGTTTCTATGAGTAAAAGACTCATAGATCGTTCTGGGAATATGGTTGATGAAAATCGTCAATAAGGCCAAAGAACGAAAAACATCAATGCGTGTATCACGATGAGAAGGTTGAGTATTATGCTCAAGAATACCTTGGTATTTCATCAGTGGACTCCCACACGTCACAAACCCCTTGAAGTCCCAATAAAAATGGTGCTTACCCTTATTGCCAACAAGCATGAACAGGATGAAATTTTAATTTTTAAGAGTCAAGTTTCATTTTAAGCGTTTATTTTTTTAAAAGCAAAAGTTTTTTAAAGGCAAAAGAACGAAAAGCGTCCATACGTGTATCACAACAAAAAGGCGACATATTATGCTTAAAAACACTCTCATTTCTCATAAACAGGCTTCCACACACCCACAAATCCTTTAAATTACGTGAAAATGGTGGTCACTTTCATCGCAAATAAGCATAATAGAATGAAACTTTAATTTTTAAGCGTTATTTTTTCTAAGAAACAGGGATTTGACATGACAGAACAAAAAAATAAACCAATTGATCCACCTCTTTTCCCTCAGTTGATTTTAACACTTGATGTTCGGCGCAACACCCCACACGCATTATTGCGGCAAATTTTGCAAACAAAGTCTTTTGCATGCGTCATCCTCTATGATTCTGAAAAGTTGAAAGATGATAGCTCTTTTTTGCAACAACAAGCGCAAATTTACGCAGAAGATATTCAACATCATGACGCAGCCCTTCTCATCGCGGGTGACAGCCGCATTGCTGGGCGCATAAAGGCTGATGGATTGCACATAGAAGATGATCTTAACGCTCTTGAAAGCTTCAAAAATCAGCAAAAGGAACAAAAAATTATAGGCTTTGGCAATTTACGCAATCGCCATAGTGCTATGCTTGCAGCGGAAACAGGTGTTGATTATCTATTTTTTGGCAAATTAGGGGCTGATAAAAAACCCCAAGCGCACCCCCGCAATCTCCAGTTAGCAACATGGTGGGCAGAGATTATGGAAATCCCTGCTGTTGTGCAAGCAGGAAGCGATTTTTCAACCTTTGATGAAGCCTTAAAGACTGGATGTGAATTCATTGCTGTAGAAGAAGTCATTTTCGGGAACGACAATCCCTTAATACTGCTTAAAACAATGCAAGAAAAATGTAAGGACACCCCCTTGTAATATAGGAGAAGAATTTATAAATAAAACGTTAACTTTTGTGTTTCTTATAGAGAACATAATGATATATAAAAATAGGAGAAAAATTCGTTTCGTTTATTCATAATTCAATCAGATCGCTTCATCACGCAGTAAAATTTCCCATCATTTAGTCAAGTTTTCCCACGTTTCAATCAATTGAATGGAAGGTGACCGTCTCTTTTTGTGCATTGTATAAGAAAATGAAATCATAAAGCTATTTAAATTCAAATAGTTATAAAAATAAATCAACATTTTATATTAATAACCAGCGATATTGAAAGAATATAAACAGTGAAATATAGCGGCACCTTCGAAGACCTTAAAGATATAGTTAAAACAGCTGGATATAAAATCATAGAAACTAAGTTTCTATCACTTAATTCTTCTAAAGGATATCAGATCAAAACCTCCGAAGGAGGCGTTATTAATTGGTATGAAAGCACAGGAACAATCAACGTTCAAGGCAAAGAAAACATAAAACAAAAGTTAATAGAAGATTTAGCAAAGCATATAGAAGAAACATCAACGATTCCTTCCTCAAAAACTGCCTCCAATCCTTCAAATAAAAAAATTTTTATCGTTCATGGTCATGATTGTTATGCCTTAACGGAGCTTGAAAATGTTCTTCTCAAGCTTGGTCTCGAACCATACATCTTACAAAACACGAGTGGTAATGGTTTACCCATCATTCAAACTTTGAAAAAAGAAATTTGTGACAGTTCTATAGGTTTTGGTATTGTACTCCTCACGCATGATGACATGGGTTATGCTATATCTCAAGGTGCAGAAAAAATTCAACCCCGTGCACGACAAAACGTTATTTTCGAAATGGGCATGTTAGCTGCCGCACTTCCTCTTGAGAGGATTGCTATTCTACAAAAAGAAGGCATTGAAATGCTTTCAGATGTTGGTGGAGTTTACTACCTTTCTTTTAAAGAACACGTAAACGAAACATTTCCCAAACTTATTAAGCGCTTACAAAAAGCTGATTTCTCTTTTAATACAGATACAATTCATGCATTAAAGTAAATTTGAATAATGCTTATGTTTATTTTTTAAAGCGCACGCCCAAAACCACAAGGCACCCCACCACATTCCACAGACACACATCCTATAGCACAGAGAAACGATCACCCCCCCTTCTTCAAACAGCAAGCGATTGTGCAAATTTTAATGAAGAGACCGCGTGTAAATTCATTACCATAGAAGAAATCATTTTAATCCCTTTGATAAACACGGAGGCTGTTGTCATGATTTTGGTAATTGTTCCAGAGAGATTTAAGAAGCAGATAGCCTCTCATTAGATTAAAGAAAAATAGGAATTTCACGTCAGGCATGTACTACAGCTACAATTTCGATTTGATGTGCAGCTACTCGATACAATATAAGGTAATTTGGATGCGCTACAATTTCTCGTAATCCTAATACCTTCTCACTCTGTCTGTATAAATATGGATGTTCAGCCAATGGCAGTAAGGATGCTTCCAAAAACCTTTTCATTCGGCGCGCAGCAGATGGATTTTCGCGAGCAATATAAGTTAAAATCTGACGCAAATCGTCGCGCGCCGAAGACAACCAAAACCGGAAGCATCACTTGTCCTGTTCAGCTTCAAGCTGACTGATTATAACTTCCATTTCAGCCATAACCTCATCATGCGGAATAGGAGGATATGGATTTGCAAGACTGCTCGCTACCTTATCGCGCAGCCATGCAGTGTAGCTGCTTTCCTGTTCAACGGTTTCGAACTCTGAAATTAGCGGAGAAAGGGTGGTCTTCATAATATATGTCCTTTCTATTCCTGAATATTGAAGATAATTACTCTTGGCTATGTTGTTAATATTAGCGAATTGAAAATGTTTAACTTTTAAGCGTCCAAAGTTCTTTTGATCTTAAAACTTAAGGCTTTTTAACCCTCTCAAAAAACACGGGGGCTAATGTCATGATTTTGACAATCATTCCAGAGAGATTTAAGAGGAAGATAGCCTCTCATTAAAAAACAAATTTTGTAAGTAAAAAACTATTTTTATTGTAAATTTCCTGAAATTACTTTATGAATTAAAAGATGTTTTGGTCGCATACGCAACGACCAAGAGGGTCTTGAAAGCCCGAAAATCTAAACATGAATTTACCCCACTTTGTGGGTATCCCGGAATTCCGGGAGTTTTTGCTATGTCCAGGTGCTTTAAGCACTAAAAGCAAAAAAAGCTGATTAGATTTCAGTACTTTCAAGCTCCCGGAATACTCATGCGAGGGCGCTCGCAACCGGCGGGGAAAAATGCAATCTCAAAATCTTAATATTGATCTTTTTATTGGCAAAAAAATTCGTTTGAGACGAAAAATGCTAAAAATGTCTCAAACAACTTTAGGGCACGCTTTAGGCGTAAGCTTCCAACAAATTCAAAAATATGAAAAAGGCTTAAATCGTGTCAGCGCAGGGCGATTAAAGAAAATTTCCGATATCTTGAATGTTCCCATTGCCTTTTTTTACGCGGATATCTTAACAAAACAGCAGTCCCCATACCACCATGATGAAATCGCATCAAGCACAGAGGAATACCTGCTTCTCAAAAGATTTAGAGTTCTAACAACGGTAAAAAAGAAAGCCTTTTTACAGCTGATCTCTGATGAGAATGCAAGCTAACATCACGCGATAGTGTGTGCTATTCAAAGTCCCCTTTGTGAACACTTTATTGCTTGAATGCAAAACATGCCACCCCTCCATTTTAAGAAACGACACGTTAAGAGACACTATTTTAATTTTTATTGTAAATTTCCTAAAATTACTTTATGAATTAAAAGATGTTTTGGTCGCATACGCAACGACCAAGAGGGTCTTGAAAGCCCGAAAATCTAAACATGAATTTACCCCACTTTGTGGGTATCCCGGAATTCCGGGAGTTTTTGCTATGTCCAGGTGCTTTAAGCACTAAAAGCAAAAAAAGCTGATTAGATTTCAGTACTTTCAAGCTCCCGGAATACTCATGCGAGGGCGCTCGCAACCGGCGGGGAAAAATGCAATCTCAAAATCTTAATATTGATCTTTTTATTGGCAAAAAAATTCGTTTGAGACGAAAAATGCTAAAAATGTCTCAAACAACTTTAGGGCACGCTTTAGGCGTAAGCTTCCAACAAATTCAAAAATATGAAAAAGGCTTAAATCGTGTCAGCGCAGGGCGTTTAATGGAAATTTCTGATATTTTGAATGTTCCCATTGCCTTTTTTTACGCGGATATCATTACAAAACAACAGCCCCCATACCACCATGATGAAATCGCATCAAACACAGAGGAATACCTGCTGCTCAAAAGATTTAGAGTTCTAACAACGGTAAAAAAGAAAGCCTTTTTACAGCTAATCTCTGATGAGAATGCAAGCTAACATCACACGGATAGCGTGCGCTATTCATAAGCATTCATACATATTTTAAAAAGCAACCTCCATTGTAAGCATTTTTTCATTTTAAGCGGAGAAGCCATTGATATAATAGAAGATAAGCATCTTTACATACGATAACCCTTCATCATTATTATTTTTAACAGAACTGTATTATTTTTAACAGGACTGTTTTAAACAGTCTGTCTCTCGTCGACATTTATGCTACTTTTTTAACTTACCCAACCCTACCTTGAACCAAGACGAAAAACTGAGAGATAAAAAGTAATATAGAAATGAGATTCTTATACGGCTTGTAATGATGAAAAAAAAATGTGAAAATTCTGATCGGTAATGAGGAGAAAACACCATGATCAAGAGAAGCGTGAAGCTGCTTATCTTAGGCGTGATTGGGCTTGCAAGTTCTGCTGTAAGTTCAGCGGGAAACACTGAAGAAATCTCAAATTCTGAAAGCTCTTTCAATACGATTCAAGAAGCTTCAAACACTCAAGAACCCTTTCAGCCCTTAAAAGCTGGAGACTATGACCAAGCCTATGACTATTACATCCAAGGTTATTATTTAAAAGCTTTTCGTGAAGCACTCCGACGTGCTGAAAAAAATGATCCTTTTGCACAAACTCTTCTTGCCCGAATTTATATGGAAGGATGTGCTGTTCCTATTGACGGTGCGCGTGCTGCTTTATGGTTTGAACGCGCTGCAAAACAGGGGGAACCCCAAGCACAACTACGCTATGGACTTATGTTGTTTGATGGTAACTTTATAAAACAAAATCAAGAACTTGGTGCGCAATTCATTCAAAAAGCTGTCAAAGCAGGCGTCAAGGAAGCCTATTTTTATTATGGACAACTGCTTCTTTATAAGGCCTCACAGGAAAAACAAGCTCTCCCTGGTGTTTCTTCCCAAAGTCGTGAAAATGAAGCAATAGAGCAAGCCTTAAAATGGTACTTAAAAGGTGCTGCTCTTGGCGATGCTGAAGCGGCTTTTTCTGCTGCAAAAATTCTTTCCTTAGGCACATTAAAGCGACCAAAAGATGATCGCAATGCCCGCAAGCTTATGGAAGTAGCAGCTCAAAACAACCACTTAAAAGCTCAACTTCATTTAGCACAATGGCTTGTACAGGGGCGTGGAGGAGAAACAGATTTTCAGCGTGCTTTTCATTTACTTCACAGAAATGCCGTCAACATGATTGCACCAGCACAGATTTCCCTTGCAAGGCTTTATCGAGATGGCACAGGAACAAAAGGCGATATAATAATGGCAGCGGCATGGTATATGCTCGCAAAGGAAGCAAAAATGCAAGCTCCTGATCTTGAAATAATGCTCCAAGGCATGGACAAGACACAACTAGAAAAAGCGCACAAAGAAGCAATAAAGCTCCTTCCTGTTTTTTAAAATACTCCTCTCTGCTTCAAAAAGATAAAATTTATAGAAATTCCGGGAGATTTTGCTCTGTCCAGGTGCTTTAAGCACTAAAAGCAAAAAGGCTGATTCGAGGTCAGTGTTTTTAGACTCCCGGAATACCAACGCGAGGGCGCTCGCAACCGGCGGGGGCTTTAAAATGCGAGCCAAAAATCTTGATAACGACATTTTCATTGGTAAAGAAAACGCACTGGTATCATTTGCTTAACAAACAATATCCAATAAGCAAAAGAGCTAGACTATCCCGAAAATTCCGCAAGCTCTATTTTTTCATTCTTTTTGCTTGGACGAAAAACACGCCGTCTCTTATAAAAAAACTATTTTTTATTGCCAAGCCTCCGAAATTACTTTACATATTTAAAGGTATTTTTGATCGTATACGCAACGATCAACGGGGATTAAAAACCCTAAGGTCCGATACATAAAAATGAACCCACTCTGTGGGTATCCCGGAATTCCGGGAGATTTTGCTATGTCCAGGTGCTTTAAGCACTAAAAGCAAAATGCTGATTCGGACTCAGTGTTTTTAACTCCCGGAATACCAATGCGAGGGCGCTCGCACTCGGAGGGGGCTTTAAAATGCGAGCCAAAAATCTTGATAATGACATTTTCATTGGCAAAAAAATTCGTTTGAGACGAAAAATGCTAAAAATGTCTCAAAAAACATTAGGTCAACATTTAGGTGTTACTTTCCAACAAATCCAGAAATATGAAAACGGCTTAAATCGTGTCAGCGCAGGGCGTTTAAAAGAAATTGCCGATATCTTAAATGTTCCACTTGTCTTTTTCTATGCGGATATCTTAACAAAACAACAGCCCCCGTACTCTCATGATGAAATCGCATCAAGTACAGAGGAATACCTACTTTTAAAAAGATTTAGAGTTCTAACCTCGATAAAACAAAGAGCCATTTTACAATTACTCTCTGATCAAAATGAAAGCTTTTAACATCATAATATAGGGCGCTACACTCTCTATTCTTGACTTGCCTCCCATCCCTCAAAGGACAGAAGCCCCTTCCCTATCCAGTTGGGAAACAATCCGTCTTCTCAGAACAGAACTCTTTTAGCTTCCCATTTTATGTGGTTCATTTCACAAGATTATCCGGACAAGCTCTCCCTCAAATATTCACCACACACTCTCATAAAAACATCACATGTACAAAGTTTTATGTCTTATAGCACCACACCTCAAACGACAGTATTTTACAGCAAACAGAATAAGCATTCATACGTATTTAAAAAAAGACAGCCCTTAAAAAGCAATGCTTGAAAATTTTTTTTGGTCGATCTGGAACAGAACCTAACGCATCATTTTATAATGGTGATAGAGGACATGATCTTAACATGCAAACGCAAAAATTTGCTTTTTTATCATAATCACTAAAAGCAGCAGTTTATTAAAATATACGCCACCAGAAGCACTTCAAGCAGCCTGTACAGCTGAAACCATTATTCATTGATTAATTAACCGATTGATTAGATACCGATATGTTGTTAATGTGCTATAAGTAAAGTTGCTCTTAATTTCTGGAAGAGGAGCTTCGCAAATAAAGAGCAACAATAAGTAAGGGGAATTAAAGATGTTAAAATATTTATTGCTGTCACCGGTTGTGTTGGTGGCTGGTTGCGCATCTGTAGGCAATTATTCATCAAATTATGTTGATCAAAGTCTTACAAAGCGTCAGGCACAATTAGTTGCTAACAAATTTATTAGCGGTAACAAAGGGTTTTTACCACCAGCTACAACCACACTTCTTATAAAGAAAAATAATACAGCAGACAACTTTACTCCTTTATTTATCAATCTGTTGCGACGGAATGGATATAATGTGATCTATACAGATCAACCTCAAAAGCAACAAAACATGGGTGTGAATTTGAGTTATAGAATAAGATTAAATAGTAGCACTATAGTGTCTCTTTTTCAGTATAACGTGAACGGAGAGCCGCGTTCTTATATAAATACTCAGCCCAGATGAACCCGCTATTTAATGTAAACATACTCTATATTTTACACGTAAAGACTTAAAAGCTCTTGCGAAAGGCAAAGAGATTTGCACCTCAATAAAAAACCTCATTTTTAGCCAGAGTGGATAAATTTTATTATAGATTGTGACAATACAAAATAGTGTAAATTATAGCTTTGAGATTTAAGAAAAGAAGAATACTAAAAATAATGAAAATGCCCCACACCCTAGTGAATTGTTACGCGAAGATGTAAATGCAAAACTTGGACTATCTGTGATTGAAGCAGCTGAAGAGTTTTCTATATCCCGTGTAGCATTTTCTAGGGTTTTGGTAAAAATCCTTATAACGACATTTTCAGCGGCAAATTCATTGGCAAAAAAATTCGTTTGAGACGAAAAATGTTGAAGATGTCTCAAAAAACATTAGGTCAACATTTAGGTGTTACTTTCCAACAAATCCAGAAATATGAAAACGGCTTAAATCGTGTCAGCGCAGAGCGTTTAAAAGAAATAGCCGATATCCTAAATGCTCCACTTGTCTTTTTCTATGCTGATATCTTAACAAAACAACAGCCCCCGTACTCTCATGATGAAATCGCATCAAGTACAGAAAAATACCTGCTTTTAAAAAAATTTAGAGTCCTAATCTCGATAAAACAAAGAGCCTTTTTACAATTACTCTCTGATCAAAATGAAAGCTAACACCACGCTCTATCCCATGAGACACTATAATAAACTCCGTATTCACATATTCATCACATATTCTTAATTAAAAACACCTCATGGTTTTAGGGAACTTATATCATTGCCATCAATTATATTATTGCCATCAATGATGATATTTTACGACACAACGGGATAAATTTCCCCAAAAATTCTAAAAAATTTTTGTGCAAATTTTTAAAAAGCTTGCGTCTGAGCGCTTTTTATGGTCTTGCAAAGAACTGAAAAGCAAAAATACATAAAGGTCCTTTTTTACTTAAGCTTTTCTCTTTGCAAAAAGCAGGAGAAAGCCCATAAAGAGCACACAGGACCATGAGAGAGCCGCAAGGTTAATCAAAGGGATTTTAGCCCGAAAATAACAAAAGAGCTTGACTGTTAAAGGCAGCAAAGAAAAGCGCCATAAAAACAACAAGAGAGTTCTTTTTGCAAGAATAGAATTGGATAGAAACGATGAAAATTAATGGCAATGAAATTCGCCCTGGTAATGTGATCGAACATCAAGGAAGCTTATGGGTTGCTGTTAAATGTAACGCTGTAAAACCAGGAAAAGGTGGTGCATTTAACCAAGTTGAAATGAAAAATTTGATTGATGGTACAAAACTTAATGAGCGATTTCGCGCTGCTGAGACAGTCGAACGCGTGCGCCTTGAACAAAAAGATTTCACCTTTCTTTATCAACAAGGGGATGCTTTGGTCTTTATGGATTCAGAATCTTATGAACAACTAGAACTTCAAAAGGATTTTGTTGGTGAACGTGCTGCTTTTCTCCAAGATGGGATGACAGTTACAGTTGAACTTTATCAAGAAAAGCCTATTGGCATCTCACTTCCTGATCAAGTTGCTGTCACGATTGCAGAAGCCGACCCTGCCATCAAAGGACAAACGGTTACCTCCTCTTATAAACCCGCCATTCTTGAAAACGGGATTCGTATTCTTGTTCCCCCCTTTATGAATGCTGGTGAACGTATCATTGTAGACACCAATGAGTTGATTTATTTGCGTCGCGCAAATGAAAAAGATAAATAAAGGAATAAAAAATGGCCCATTCTGCAGTCATGAATGTCATGGTGCAAGCTGCAATGAAAGCAGGACGCTCGTTGGTACGTGATTACGGTGAAGTGCAAAATTTGCAAGTGTCTTTGAAAGGACCAGCAGATTATGTCAGCCAAGCAGATCGCAAAGCGGAAAAAATTATTTTCAATGAACTAAGCAAGGCGCGCCCCAAATTTGGTTTTCTGATGGAAGAGTCTGAAGAAATCATTGGAGAAGATTCACAACACCGTTTTATTGTTGACCCTTTAGATGGTACTACAAATTTTCTCCATGGCATTCCTTTTTTTGCTGTTTCCATTGCCTTAGAAAGCCAAGGGACAATCGTTGGTGGTGTCATTTACAATCCCGTGAATGATGAACTCTTCACCGCAGAACGCGGGTGTGGTGCTTTTTTCAATGACCGCCGCTGTCGCGTTTCTGCTCGACGCAGACTAGAAGATTGTGTCATTGCCACAGGAATGCCTCATTTTGGTCGCCCAAATCATGGAACCTACCTTATTGAATTACGTAATGTGATGGCAGAGGTTGCCGGACTTCGCCGTTTTGGTGCTGCTGCTCTTGATTTAGCTTATGTGGCTGCTGGAAGAACCGATGGCTTTTGGGAAGATAACCTGCAAATTTGGGATATGGCTGCTGGAATATTGATGGTTCGTGAAGCCGGTGGTTTTGTCACCGATAAAGAAGGCGGCAACAATATATTTCGCAAAAAAAATATCATTGCCGGCAATGAACACATTCGCCTAAAATTAGAAAAAACCCTCAAAAAAGGCATTTAAGCCTAAAAAAATCCAGCAGATTACCTCAGCCAAGCAGATCGCAAAGCGGAAAAAATTATTTTAAATGAATTAAGCAAAGCGCACCCCAAATTTGGTTTTCTGATGGAAGAGTCAGAAGAAATCACTGGAGAAGATTCACAACACCGTTTTATTGTTGACCCTTTGAGATGGCACCACAAATTTTCTCCATGGCATTCCTTTTTTTGCTGTTTCCATTGCCTTAGAAAGCCAAGGAAAAATCGTTGGTGGTGTCATTTACAATCCCGTGAGTGATGAACTCTTCACCGCAGAACGCGGGTATGGTGCTTTTTTCAATAACCGACGCTGTCGCGTTTCTGCTCGACGCAGACTGGAAGATTGTGTCATTGCCACGGGAATGCCTCATTTTGGTCGCCCAAATCATGGAACCTATCTTATTGAATTACGCAATATAATGATGGAAGTTACTGGATTGCGCCGTTTTGGCGCTGCTCTTGAGTTTATCTTATGTCGCCGCAGAAAAAACCGATGGTTTTTGGGGAGATAACCTGCACATTTTTGATAAAACTACCAGCATACTGATGCTTCGCAAAGCCGGTGGTTTTGTCACCGATAAAGAAGGCGGTAGCGATATATTCCGCAAAAAAAATATCATTGCCGGCAATGAACACATTCGCATCAAACTATAAAAAAAACTTCAAAAAAGCATTTAATTCTTACAGTTTTTTACAAAACCCTTAGAACCTTAAACAAACACATGAAGAAAGAGTTTTTAATTTTCTTTCAAATAACGATAGGAAATAACTGATTAGATAGTGACAAAAAACATCACCACGAACAAAAAATGTACTTGCTATAAGCCCCCACAAAAGCAATCCCCAATAGCTTACCTTATGGACGTTTCTGTTATTCAAATTCCCCTGCAAACAAACTGAAAAAGGCAATAAACAAAAAAACATCACAACCAAACGCCACAAGAAACAATTATCGCACCTGAGGCAAAAACCTCTCCTACTTCTCTTGAGAGATCACTCTCTCCTTTTTGGTAAGAGCTGCTGTACATTACTCTCACTGCTTATCAATATGTTTCACCACCGCGTGTGATAACAGAGGTTTCAGTAAATTCACCGATTCATACAATTGTTATCAGCTTCTCCTTCTTTTCAGCATTATTCTAAAGTATGTATCAAATAGGCATGGGATTTATAAAAATGCACATTTTTGTTCTCGAGAATTGCTTCTTGAAATTCGCTCACGAACTGTTCTTGATCTTTTTTGATAGCCTCTTCCAGTGCATTTACCTTTTCATCACCAAAAATGATTTTTAATTTTTCTTTTGAATTTCCTATTTTGACAAGCATTTTCCAAAAGATCCATTGATTATCACATTTCTTACTTGACCACTTCATCCATTCTATGACTCCTAATTTATAGGCTTTTTCATATGTTGGAGTCTCTTTAGCAATACGCAACCCCTTTTTCTTTTCTTTATCTTTCTCTCTACAAACATCAATGTCATTTCTAACCGTGGAGTAACGACAATCCTTATCAAAGGCCATATATCCTTCTTTTACCGTATCAATAAGCTGCTTATAGTAAATAAAAGTTTTTCTTGCCGCTTTATAAGCACTGGAAATATCATACAATAATGCTAGAAGCTCTCTTTTATAAATGCATAGTAATTCAGCATCTCTAGGCAGACTAAGATACCAACAAGACAGTATCTCTTCTAGCGTTTCATATTCTGTATATTTAGGTATATCTGCATAATAAATTTCCAAAGACTTTAACTCTTCATAGTATCCTGAAGCCTTGTCTTGTAGTTGCTGTTCATATTCAGCCGTAATCATATCATCAATCATATATAACCACCAATGAAACAACAGCATTGTAGGCTTATAGCGCTTTTTTTTCGTCAAAGGGTCCACAAACTTTCGTAATGTGACACCATTCTGTCTCATGAATCGCACAACTTTAGGATAAGTTTCTTTAAAAATTGGACGCATCATTAATTCATTTATTTTTTTGATATGTTCATCAGTCAGTTCTTTTGTCAGCGCCTTTTCATACAAAAACCACGCTTCTCCATATCCTTGCATACAAATATCTTTTACCATCAAAGGCCATTGTCCGCTCGATTCAGAAGATAGCCAATGTTCAGGATTTTTTATCTCCAGTAAATCTCTTTCCCAATGCTTTGCTTCTTCATCCCATTGTTTAATCCATTTTGGCGATATTTTTTGAGTTTTTTTAACAAGCCTTTGTTCCCATTGTGCAATAATATCTTGGTATATCGCGCACTCTCGATCTTTTAGCTGCCATAATTTCTCATATTGCTCAAGTTGTTCACTTAATTGCTTTTTCTGATAATTTGCTAACCAAAGACTATAGATTATGCTCCCTATTATAACTATTCCTACTATAACTATGAAAGTATCGTGATCACTCATTCTTGCTTTCTTTTATTCTCACCAGTATTTAACGCAGCTCTTTTATCGATCCCTCGATATTGTATCATTATGTGTATATCTGATTTGAAAATCACTACATATTATATTTTAATAAAAACAATACACAAAATACAGATATTTTTTCTGGTAAAATAAAACAATTTGTATTTAATTGTACTGCTCTAATGATTTATGCACTTTTAAGAAGAGCTTTATAATTCTTAAAATGCACTCCCACAATATTGGTTCAAAGTACTCAAAAGCCTAACACAGCAAAACATGGCTGCGTGCTCACCTTGTTTTATAAAATTGATAAAAAGCGTCTTTCTACTCATTTATCGGCTCTTTTTTAGTAAAGCGACATCATCATACACTTTCCTAATCCCCTCAATATTACTACAGCCCCTAAAACTTGAGACGCTTCATGAAGAAGACTTATTCTTTCTTTAAGTATTTTTACTTCACGCAATCTTCCCTGCTTGGTATATGCAAGAGACATGGTTTTGACTAATGCAACATAATCAAATTTGAAACGAGAAATTCCATGTAAGATCTTTCATGAAAAACAATGAGTTATCCTTATAAATCAACGTGACAGTGCTGTTATGAAGAGAACTCCTCGCTCATCTTAATAGTCCATAGCGATTTAACTGGGTATTATTTTATATTTCGTACACAGAAGTGTCTTTATAAAAAGACTTCATCTCAGGCAAAAAAAAAGAACAGCCTATTAAAAAAGAAAAACATCTCAATACTTGCCTTTCTTTTTTCCATGAGAGTTTCAAATTGATAAGCCTGTCTGAAAAGAGTGCTGTTTATGCCCTTAAAAATACTGCTCTTGTATCAAGATCACTTACTCAGATGAGAATTGCAGTTTAGCCAAATGCGCATAAACATTATTTTTTATAATGAGTTGTGTGTTCCTTCTTCCACAAGGGCGCCTTTATCCATCACAAGAATGCGATCTGCTTTTAAAATTGTTGCCAAACGATGTGCAATGACTAGGATTTAGGATTTTGCATCAATCCTTCTAAGGTATCTTGCACTAACTTTTCACTGTTTGCATCTAAAGAAAATGTTGCTTCATCAAGCAGCAACATTTTGATTTATAATAATAATTCATTATTTTATAGGTTGAATGAAAATCCCGAATACCGTAAGATTCTCTCATTTCAAACCTGTTCCATGGTGAACCAATCAAAACCATGTCTTTTGCACGTACCAAGCGGAGAGAGCCCGCGTGAATAAAAAACTATTAAGAAAGAACTTAAAATGCCTATAATAAATTATCTCAAGTGCCAAGGGCTGTAGCAACATCCACGAGTTGGCAAATATAATGACGGTGCCAGCTTGCAACAAGAGGGCTGCATTTCTTAAAATCGCCAGTATAATACCAATGCGTTGTTTTTGCCCCCCAGAAAGCATAGTACCACGTTCTTCTACTTGCGTATCCAAGCCATCTGGTAAAGCTTGAATAAATTCAAATGCATTGGCAGCTTTAGAAGTGGCCAAAATTTCCTCTCCATGGGTATGTTCAGTTCCAAAAAAAGAAGAAAAGTTTACAATTATTTTATTTCAAGTCTTTATACTCTAGGGAAGAAAGGATTTATGCATATATTCAAAATGATTTTTGAATTTAAAAACGCAACCACAATGATTTATAAGTGTTTAAGACCCATCTGTTTATGTCGGATGCGTTTTTGAATTAATATTTAAAGTGCACTCTTTGATAGGATAAAAAACTCATCGTTTGCAATCGATTTGTTTAAAACCCTTGTTCCCCATAAAAAGGAGGCTTTTACATGCCAATATTACCAAAACGATTTTTGAATTTAGAAAGACGACCACCACGATCTACGAGTGTTTGGGAGCCACCTGTCCATGCCGGATGCGTTCTTGGATCAATATCTAGATTAAGAGTATCGCCTTCTTTTCCCCAAGTAGAGCGCGTCGTATATTGGGTTCCATCCGTCATAACAACGGTAATTTTATGATAGTTGGGGTGAATATTCGCTTTCATGCGTCAAACCTTTTGCGTTTATAGAATGAAATAGCACTTGCTTGTTTTTTTAAGTGCACTTCCTTTGTCTTTTTGATACATTGATTTAAAGTATTTATTCCTATAACTGAGCACGCATCAAAAAACAAGTGTTCAAGATACATCATTGTATCAAGTGTTACAAATCCAATACAGTGAGCAAAATTTTATGACATTACGTTCTCGTTCAGAAAAATCGACAAAGTCTTCCCCTAAAAAATCTTCATTCTCTTCGCTTGCAATTTTTGTTCCTTATCTTTTGCGCTATCGTTGGTTGTTTATCTTTGCTTTTCTAGCGTTATCTGTTGCTGCTCTAGTCACATTAGCTTTGCCTGTGGCTATCCGCCAAATGTTTGATCATGGGTTTTCTACTTCAAGCCATGGACATATCAATTTTTACTTTGGAATTTTGTTTATCTTAGCCTTGTTTCTCGCATTTGCTTCAGCAGCCCGTTATTACTGTGTTATCACCTTAGGAGAACGGATTGTTGCCGATTTACGGCGTGATGTGTTTGTCCATATTATGAAACTTTCTCCTGCTTTTTTTGATCGATCACATTCAGGAGAGATTGTTTCAAGGCTTCTAACAGATACCACACAAATAAAATTAGCTGTGGGCTCTACCGCCTCTACCGCATTGCGTCAGCTGATTATCGTGATCGGAGCCGTCGTGATGATGGTGATCACCAATGCTAAATTGTCTTTGTTGGTTTTAGCTGCTATTCCTGTTGTGGCCATTCCCTTGGTCGTCTTTGGACGTAAAGTTCGCTCTCGTACCCGCGCGGCGCAAGATCGTCTCGCAGATGCCAATGCTGTTGCTACAGAGCAGGTAAGTGCTATTCGCACTGTGCAAGCTTTTACCGCTGAAAAACTCGTTACAATACGTTTTTCACAATTGATAGAACGTGCTTTTCAAACAGCACGTGCTTCTGTAATCTTGCGCTCCTTTTTTACGGGGTTTGCAATTTTTTTGGTTTTTAGCAGTGTGGTTGCTGTTTTATGGATTGGATCGCGCGATGTTTTGAATGGAACGATGACAGGAGGGACATTAGGGCAATTTGTCCTTTATGCGGTTTTTGGAGCTTCTACTTTTGCGCAATTATCGGAACTGGGAGCAGAATTAATCCAAGCAGCAGGCGCTGCTGAACGGCTTGCCGAATTGTTACAAGAACAACCTACTATTGTAGCTCCTAAAAATGCTTTATCATTAGAGCAACCTGTTCGAGGTGAACTTGTTTTTGATCAGGTTGATTTTACCTATCCTTCTAGACCACAAGAGAAGGTTTTACGCTCGCTTTCATTTTCTGTAAAAGCAGGCGAAACGGTTGCTTTTGTTGGGGCTTCCGGAGCAGGAAAAAGCAGCATTTTTTCTTTGATCCTTCGTTTTTATGATCCGACAAATGGAACAATTCGGTTGGATGGCATAGAAATTAATCGCCTTTCTTTACAAGATTTACGCAGTGCAATTTCCTATGTTCCACAAGATGTTGCTATTTTTGATGGAACATTGCGTGATAATATTATTTTTGGAACTGAAAATACCCATGAAGAAGAAATCCTTGCTGCTGCTAAAGCGGCTAATGCATTTGAATTTATTCAAGCTTTACCAGATGGCTTGGATACGCAAGTAGGAGAACGCGGTACCATGCTTTCTGGGGGACAAAAACAACGCATTGGTATTGCGCGGGCAATTTTAAGAAATGCACCCCTGTTGCTGCTTGATGAAGCAACATCGGCTTTAGATGCAAACAGTGAAAAGTTGGTGCAAGACGCCTTAGAAGGGTTGATGCAAAACCGCACAACCTTGGTCATTGCACATCGTTTGGCAACAATTTTAAAAGCAGATCGCATTCTTGTTATGGATAAAGGCGCCCTTGTGGAAGAAGGAACCCATGCCGAACTTGTGGCAAAAAATGGCGTTTATGCTTACCTCGCAAAACTCCAATTTTCACCCGAATAAGTAATCTTGATACAAGAGCAATATCTTTAAGGGCATAAACAGCACTTTTTTCAGACAGGCTTATCAATTTAAATCTCTCATGGAAAAAAGAAAAGCAAGCATTGAGATGTTTTTCTTTTTTCTGCGCAAGATGGAGTATTTTTATAAAGACACTTCTGTGTACAGAATATAAAATGATACCAAGTTAATCGCTATGGGCTATTAAGATGTGCAAGGAGTTCTCTTCATAACAGCACTGTCACGTTGATTTATAAGGATAATTCATTGTTTTCCATGAAAGATCATGAATACCATAGGATTTTCTCATGTCAAACCCTCATAGTGAGTCAAACAAAATCTCTTGGCTTGCTCATCACAAGCAGAGTTGGTGTGTGGAGTAAAACGGTACAAGAAAGAGGTAAAATACCTCCCTTGCCCCTTTACGTTCTAAGGGCTGTCAAAACATTGGGGCGCTGACAAAAGAGTATACGCTGGCAAAAAGTATAATAGGTGCTCGCTTGCTGAAACCCTTATGCGGCTCACTTGATAGGCTCTAGGGACACAAGCACTACCCTAAAGACTGACCACACTCTTTAAAAAAACTGAATATGAAAATTTTTTCATGCCCTCTCTCACCGCTCTAAACAATAGTGCTTACCGAAAATCATGACAAATTGTAATTCACAAATACGCTTCTCTATTGCAAGAATATCCTTTTATTCTCTTTCAAAAACACGAACACTTTTTGAATATTGTTTGCAGATTCATATTATTGAAAAAGAGCAAAGACTTTTTTAGCACTTTTGGGCTTCTTATAACTTTGTGAGAGCACATGAGCAACAGCTTTTATAATAAACCGGCTTTTGGCAAAATTGTAAAATTTTATCAAATTTATTGTTTGTAAATATCACCACGATCACTGTTCTGCTCTTGCAGACACCGCAACCTCAAAACACCGTTCTCTTTACTCATAAATTGTCTCTCCAGCTCTCTCTTTCAGGCATAGCCCATAAAAATAAGGATAGAGTACTTCGATTGAACACCATCTTCTCACCCCCTCCAAGCCCCATATATTTTACAGCCCTCAACTTTATAGCATCCCCTGTCGTGCTTTAAGAAGGCATTTTAACGATGATAAGAACATGTACAAAGAGGATATATCTTTAGGGTATTTATGTTTTAAAGCTTGCACGAAATCGTAATTTTTTTGTATAGCGAGTCAAGCATATGCAGAACTGACACCCTAACCATTTCAAACCATTCAGCTGTTTCAGGAACAGATAAGCCAAGTTTTACGATTATATCTTCAACCACGAATTCACCGAAGTACGGAGGATTTTCATCATTTTTTAGCGCTCCCTCTTCAGTGATCCTCTCGATAATTAACTCATTCAGCATCTATACCAGCAAAGCGAAATATTACGTGCTAATTTTCCTTTACATTCATTAGCCAAGCCCCCTCAAAATGACCTTTTAGTGAATAGAGCTAAAAGGATAAGTCTTCAAAACCATTTGGTGAGATAGCTATATCAAGAGCACCTAAAATACGCCTTAGTTTCTAAGATAGGCAACTTCCCCCCTTTATCGTATCAGTCTTGTAGAACTTTAAACCCTTTACCTTCAAATCAAAAAATTATAATTGGATTATATTGCATAAAGATGCTTTTTCTCATTTTTCCATTTAACACACGATAAGTTACCATTTAGGCACGATGAGAAGCTTTCCCCTTATATCATGATTTCAGAACCGCATGAGAAGAATAAAAGATGATGTGGCTTAATAAGAGAGTTTGTTCATAAGCCGTTTTGCTGTCTTAAGGTCAAGGATGCCGTTAGGCGCACCGCCCTTGTAAAGGGTTGCCTTGAGGCTTAAGGACCCAAGGCTTGTTAGTCCCTTCATTAAAAGCGGGTTTGATGTTATGATTTTGGAGAGCGATTATTAAGAATTTGAGAGGCAGACAGCCTCTCATTTTTATTTGTATGCAAACGAATTGCACTCTATTTATTCAGGGAGAATAAGAACATACCCAGGAGGTGCTAAACGGAACAAGAGAGCGTCGTAACCCCACATAGCATACATGCAGCAAATAGAAAAAACGCCTTCACCAATTGCTAAGATTAATGTGAGCGATATACCGGCTTCATCTGCTGTTGCTTCGCGGCGTTGTAAGTAGTATCCGACAAAAAAGAAAAAGCACGCTAATCCACTCGCACCCGAAAAGAAGCTTAGTATGGCATGAACCGGTCCACGTATGTTGAACAGGATAAGAAAAATTGTGAAAGTAAATACTGTAAAGATCCCTTCGAATACCCCACGCACCATATTGCACAATTTTCGCATCATAATTGCAGAAAAGCTCTGTTCTGCGTATCGATTTTTTCTTTTGATGCTTGTATTCTTAGAAGATATACTGTTATTTTTAGAAGATATACCGTCCACAACTCCCCCCCGTTTTAAGCCAAGATGCTATGAAGTTAGACATTTGTAATTATATCATCAAAAAATACAAGAAAAATTTATCCATTTTAATGAAAAAATAGGTGTTTTATTGAGGTGCAAATCTATTTTCTTTCGCAAGAGTTATTCAATTCGTTCGCCAATAGAAAAACTACCCCCATTGAAGAGGAAGCTATCCTGACGTAGAAAAGCTTTATAAGCTGTATTCCAATCCGCTCAGAAATCGCAACTCTCTAATCTACCCGCTTAATCCACCTTTGAAACTGCAATCAAATGAATTCTGCCGATGACAAGTAATGATAACATGAAAAAGAAAAAATATCACAATATCAAACTCTTCAATACAGTATGAGCTTTATGATTTTCACGCAAAAAGTAAGTACCCACCCATGAACGACACCATACTAAAGTGCTGTGCATTCACAAATTTCCTAGCATTGTCTCCCCTTCTCGAAATTGCACCTCTCCCGCAATTTTATCTCTCGATAGCACCCATTAAAGACTTTTAAAAGGTCCAAGGAAAAAACTCTCTGAGAAAGCTTTCAAGCCTAAAATGCCCCCGCCATTTTTATCATGATGAGGGCACAAAAAATCACGCAGAAATATGAAAAATCTCTCCGCATTTAAAAACAGAGCTTGTGCTTCAAGCGCACGCTTTTTCTTGTTCTTTTGTCCATTGTCCCAAAGCCGCAAGATGATTCATCCGAGCCCGATGACGAAATGCCTTCTGTGCAACAGCAATATTCTCATCTTTTCCTGCCCATGCTTTTAAGGCAGCTGCTTGCAATGCGCGTCCATAGGAAAAGGTCAATTTCCAAGGCAATACGCCCAAAGAATTCATAGCAGATAAATGCGCCGTTGCTTCCTGATCAGACTGTCCTCCAGAAAGAAAAGCAATTCCTGGAACAGCGGCAGGAACAGTCTGTTTAAGCACCTGGACGGTCTTTTCAGCAACTTCTTCAACAGAAGCCTTGCGAGCATCCTTTCCATCAATCACCATATTGGGCTTTAAAATCATCCCCTCCAAAAGAACACGAGCTTCAAACAATTCTTTAAAGACAGCCTGCAAAACAGTGCGTGTCACCTCAAAGCAGCGTGTAATTGAATGCCCACACGATGATCCATCCATCAACACTTCCGGTTCAACAATGGGCACAATATTCAACTCCTGACATAAGGCAGCATAGCGTGCAAGAGCTTGTGCATTTTGTCTTATGGCGCCTCTTGTTGGCAAAGTGTGTTCATCAATAGCAATTACCGCACGCCATTTAGCAAAACGTGCTCCCAAAGCATAATAATCTTTTAGCCGCTCACGAAGACCATCCAACCCTTCGGTAATTGTCTCTTGGGGAAAAGCCGCCAATGGTTTGGCTCCCGTATCAACTTTAATGCCTGGTAATGCCCCCGTTCCACGAATAAGATCCGTCAACATTTGTCCAGTTGATGCTTTTTGCCGAATGGTTTCATCAAATAAAATAACCCCAGAGATGGCGTTTTCCATAGCTTCTTTTGTACTAAAAAGCATTTCACGATAAGCACGGCGCTTATCTTCATTGGATTCAACACCAATGCTTTCAAAACGCTTTCCAATGGTCGCCGTACTTTCATCTGCCGCCAAAATACCTTTACCTGCATGCACCAAAGCAAGTGCAATATCTTCAAGCCGTTCATTCATAAAAAAGTCCTCTTTATTTTGTCTTAATTTCTAAAAATGCGCAACACTATCAAAAACACTCTACACGACTGTATAATTTTTCTTTAACCTTCCCCTCCAAAGAAGCCCTTTAAGCCTGCATGAGGGCAAGAATACCAGGAAGAACCTTACCTTCCATCCATTCCAAAAAAGCTCCTCCAGCAGTCGAAAGATAAGTAAAATCATTGGCAACACCGGCATGATTAAGGGCAAAAACCGTATCGCCCCCTCCCGCAATTGAAACCAACTTTCCCGTCAAACTACGTTCTGCTGCATGGCGTGCAACGGCAATGGTTCCCTTATCAAAGGGAGACATCTCAAAAACACCAAGGGGTCCATTCCACACAAGAGTAGCAGCTTCATCTATCGCAGCATTGATATGCGCAATAGAGCGCGTCCCAATATCCAATATCATGCCATCTTGTGGAATATCTTCAATGTCATAAAGACGATGCGGTGCATCTTTTTCAAAACGAAATCCCACAACAGCATCCTGAGGAAGCAGAAGGGTACAGTGACACTCTTGCGCTTTTTTAATGATTTTTTTAATCGTTTCCATCAATGCATGTTCACACAGAGACTTTCCTACATGGATACCTTGCGCAGCTAAAAAACTGTTAGCCATCCCCCCACCAATAATTAAGGAGTCAACTTTTTCCACCAAATGATTGAGCACAAAAAGCTTACTAGAAACCTTGGCACCTCCCACAAGAGCAATTACAGGACGTGTTGGATTGCCCAATCCTTTTTCTAATGCCTGCAACTCACCTTGCAAAGAACGCCCCGCATAGGAAGGCAACAAATGTGTTATGCCCTCTACCGAAGCATGAGCACGATGAGAAACTGAAAAAGCATCATTAACATAGAGATCGCCATTATGGGCTAAAGCCTCAGCAAAAGAACAATCATTCTTTTCTTCACCAGCATAAAAACGAACATTTTCAAGCAGTAAAACACCACCATTTTGTAATGACTCAACTGCAACCTGCACCGCCGAACCGATACAATCGGGAGCAAAAGCAACCGGCTGATTAATGATCTTTTCCAGCACTTGCACAACAGGACGGAGTGAAAATTCTGGCTCTACCTTTCCTTTGGGGCGACCACAATGAGAAAGCAGAATAAGTTTAGCACCACGCTTTTGCAGCTCAACGAGTGTCTCTTTATGTCGTACAAGACGCGTCTCATCGCATACCTTACCTTGCGCCATAGGAACATTAAAATCTACGCGCACCAGAACACGTTTACCCAAAACATCAACATCATCAAGTGTACGAAACCCCATCACTGCTTCCTCTTCACTTTCCATTGTTTCAAATAAAAACGCATCCAACAACCCTGCCCACTTTTCTTTCCACTTATCCCCCCCTCTTTGCTTTTACAAGAGATCCACGACAGCCCATCTCTCACCCTCTGTTTGAAAAGCCAAAGCTTTTATCGTCAAATGTACAAAAGCCCACCATTGCTCTTAATCTTCATATTCCATTGTGGCAAACAAATGCATTGGCTCAACTTGATCTCTATTAAAGCTTCCTTTTACTTCTAGGAAAAAGAGTTTACATCTCCTGTTTTCTAACGTTTTCTCAAAGGGTATCTCGTTCAGATCTTACTTTTTAAAGTTTACTCTTTCATTCATCTTTTAAAAGCACGTATTGACACAGTATTAAAACAAAATACATCATCAATGTTTCAATAGCCTCTTCTCTCTAGCGCATGAGAACAACAGCCTCTATCTGTTTTTCTCAAAATTGCACAAAAATGAGACTTTTCCCTATAAAAAGAGGACCCTGAGGTCCTCTTATATTGTCTTAGCAAAAGCCACTGCCGTATCACTCATACGGTTAGAAAAGCCCCATTCATTATCATACCAAACCAGAACGCGACAGAGCTTACCATCAATCACTTTGGTTTGATCATTGTGGAAAATAGCTGAATGAGGATTATGATTAAAATCACAACTCACGAGTTTCTCTTCTGTAGTGTCCAAAACGCCCTTCAAAGAACCTTGTGCAGCAGTAGCAATAGCTGTATTAATTTCTTCGATTGTTGTGGAACGCTTAGCGATAAATGTCAAATCAACCACAGAAACATTAGGGGTCGGAACACGAATCGATACACCATCAAGCAATCCCTTTAATTCTGGTAAGACCAATCCCACAGCTTTTGCCGCTCCTGTTGAGGTAGGAATCATAGAAAGAGCTGCCGCACGTGCACGATAAAGGTCCCGATGCATTGTATCCAACACAGGTTGATCACCCGTATAAGAATGGATTGTTGTCATAAAGCCCTTTTCAATGCCGACCGTATTGTGTAAAACTTGTGCAACAGGCGCCAAACAATTGGTTGTACAAGAAGCATTTGAAACAACGCGATGCTCGCTGCTTAAAGATTGATGATTAACCCCATAGACGACCGTAAGATCTGCTCCTTCAGAAGGCGCAGAAATAAGAACACGCTTTGCCCCCGCATCTAAATGAGCACTTGCTTTATCACGCGCAGTAAAAATACCCGTACATTCCAAAGCAATATCGATATCCAAATCTTTCCAAGGCAATTGAGCAGGATCACGCTCTGCGCATACCTTTATTAAACCACCTCCCACATCAATAGCATCCCCTACCACCTTAACGATCCCAGGAAAACGCCCATGAACTGAATCATAGCGTAATAAATGGGCATTTGTTTCCACCGATCCCAAATCATTAATTGCAACCACTTCAACATCTTGTCGTCCACTTTCCACAAGTGCACGTAAAATATTGCGACCAATACGACCAAACCCATTAATTGCAACACGAACTGTCATTTCACATGTTTCCTCATCAATTTTTAAAAGCACAACATTTAAAACACAATAAATGGGTATTTCACCAATCCAAAATCATTAATTCCCACAATGTCAATATCTTGATCACTCACTCACTTATCCACAATAATGCACAAGATCATCCACAATACTGCACAAAATATGATGCCCTACAATCACCCCATTCATGACAACACAAGCTGTCACTTTGTCTTTTCCTCTTTGATCTTTTCCAGCTCTTTTTCAACGGTGGCAACAACATTTTCCCAAGTAATACCAAAATGCGCATAAAGGGCATCAATTGTTCCACTTGCCCCAAAGCCCTCCATACCAATAAACACACCATCACAGCCAATAAAACGGTCCCATCCTTGGGCGACAGCAGCTTCAATGGCAACTTTAATCGGTGCATCTCCAATGAGAGCACGCTGATAGGAGAGAGATTGTTGAGAAAAAAGTTCAAAACAAGGCACAGAAACCACACGCGTTGGGATGCCTTTTTCTTCTAACACCGCATGTGCTTCCACTGCAATTTGCAATTCTGAACCAGAAGCAAACAGCGTCACTTGTGCATCATCGCTAGCTGTTAGAAATTCATAAGCACCAAGCATACAGAGATTTTCTTCTTCATACTCTTGACGCAAAAGCGGTAGATTTTGTCGACTTAAAGCCAAGGTAGAAGGCGTCCCGCATGCTTTCAAAGCCAATTGCCAACACTCGACTGTCTCCATAGCATCGGCAGGACGGAACACAAAATGATTAGGCATTGCACGCAGGCAAGCCAAATGCTCTACGGGTTGATGGGTCGGACCATCCTCACCAAGACCAATAGAATCATGAGTCATGACATAAATCACCCGCAACCCCATGAGAGAAGACAAACGCATAGCAGGACGCATATAGTCAGAAAAGCATAAAAAGGTTCCCCCATAAGGAATAAAGCCGCCATAAAGGGCAAGACCATTCATCACAGCTCCCATTGCATGTTCGCGAATTCCATAATGCAGATAGCGCCCTGAAAAATCTTCAGCAGAGATACTTTTCATCTGGCTGCTTTTTGTATTATTAGATCCGGTTAAATCAGCCGAACCACCAATAGTCTCAACAACGACTTCATTGATCACTTCAAGAGCCATTTCCGAAGCTTTACGCGTAGCAACAACGGGGCGCTCTTCAACCAATTTCTGTTTATAAGTATCAATAGCGCCATCAAATCCGCCCACGAGATCGCCCCGCATCAATCTTTCAAACTCCACACGCTCTGAGACAGGAAGATCAGCAAATTTTTCTTCCCATTTTTGGCGTTTTTTAGCAGCATTGAGACTAGCCAAGCGCCAATTATCGAGAATATCGGCTGGAATAACGAAAGGCTCAGCATCCCACCCTAAAGCGATACGGGTTTCAGCGATTTCTCGTGCGCCCAAAGGGGCTCCATGAACTTTATTGGTACCCGCTTTATTGGGTGCTCCAAAGCCAATTGTTGTTTTACAAGCGATCAAAGTTGGTTTATCGGAATTTTGTGCCGCCTCAATAGCCCGCGCAATTGCTGCTTGATCATGCCCATTGACTTTATGTGTCTCCCAACCAGATGCCTTAAAACGCGCAATCTGATCTGTACTGTCAGCAAGGGAAATCTCTCCATCGATAGAAATATTATTATCGTCCCACAACACAATAAGCTTATTGAGTTTCAAATGACCGGCAAGGGAAAGTACTTCTTGAGATATCCCTTCCATAAGGCATCCATCGCCTACCAACGCATAAGTGTAATGGTTGATAAGATCACCAAAACGGGCATTTTGCAAACGCTCTCCAAGAGCCATCCCCACGGCATTCGCCAACCCTTGTCCGAGAGGACCAGTCGTTGTTTCGATTCCCGCCACATGCCCATATTCTGGATGCCCAGCAAGCTTTGCTCCTAATTGGCGAAAATTTTTGAGATCTTCAATGCCAATATCTTCATAACCAGAAAGATACAAGAGAGCATAAAGCAACATAGACCCATGTCCTGCTGATAACACAAAACGATCACGGTTAGGCCAGCGAGGTTTTTTGGGGTCATGAGCAAGGAATCTTGTATAAAGAACCGTAGCAATATCGGCGGCTCCCATTGGCAAGCCTGGATGACCAGAATTTGCTTTTTCAATCGCATCAATAGCAAGAAAACGGATAGCATTGGCCATCTGATTCTGTTGGTGGGTGTTTGTCATGAATAATCGACCATTTCGTTAAATACGTTATTCTGTTGCTTTTTCCGTATTCTCTTAAAATTCTCAAGAAATACTATTTTCTAATCCTTAGCGTGAGACTTTTTGCCACCACTTCAATAATATTAATAACATTCCCCTCACGCGTTCTGTATATCCATGTCATTTATGCCAATACGCGCAAAAAATCCAGCTTTTAATTTATATCTATCCCCTGCTTTGCTTGCTAAAATATCTTACATACTTAAAAATAAAATGCACACAACACAAGAGTGAAAGTGATTCGTTTTTGCATAACACATTGATAAAGGATACAATTACCCAAAGGATAAAAGCAATGAACCAAGAGACTACAGTTCTACAAGATGCTTTAGAGCACCTAGAAAAGGCACTTAGAACTTTAGAGATCACCATAATAAACCGTAATGCCGTTATTGATAAAAATAACGAATGGGAAGAAGAAATCCAACGAATGAATGCTGACCGCAGCCATCTTGCCCAAGCGCTTGACAAAGCTGAAGCCCAAATTGAACGCTTAGAGTCCGTAAACAAAGAAGTTTCCAAACGTCTTATTAAAGCAATGGAAACAATTCGTGTTGTCATTGATAGATAAAGGTTTGAATGTATGGAAACTGTTTCCGTTACCATTGATGGTAAAATTTATCGCATGGCTTGTGACAAAGGACAAGAACGTCGTCTTATTGCGCTTGCTGCTCAATTAGATCAATATATCACACATTTAAAGAACAATTTTGGTGAAATTGGCGACCATCGTTTATCGGTTATGGCTGGCATAATGATTATCGATGAAATGGAAGAAATAAAACGAGAAAATAAAAAATTACAAGAAGACTACAATACTCTTTTACGACTCCACAACGAAAGAGACCGCACCATGGGGAAAATTATGCGTGACACCACACAACGCATTGAAAATCTCACCAACCAATTGCTCAAAGATGATCAAAACTGCACAAACCTTCAAGAACAAGAACAGGAACAGGAAGATTTCTAAAAAGTACATCAGCGCATAATAAACCAGAGATTTGACTTGTCCGCCACATCTCACAGGATAAAAATCTTAAACCCACGCCAGTCTGTAAACAGTCTGGTTTCTTATAGGAAGGATTCCAGCTACTCACGACTTATAGGATTAACTTAAACCTCAACAAGAAAGCCCTACCCTGAATATTTCACCTCCGCACAAACGCTTCCTATATCAAGGAGACTGCCTTATATCACCACATTTCAAATGAGATGTCTTTTAACCGCGCAATAAGATAACAAAATCAACATCATTGTAAAAAAATCATATAAATGACAACAGCAACAAACAAATAAAGCACCCTTCGAAAAAAAGAGCTATATTCATGTTCCCTATGAATGCATGCCCAAAAATCCTTGCCCCTTAGATAATATCAAGCAGATTCAATATATATTAAAAAATAACCTTATCTATTATACCGTAAAACACCGCTATTTGATACTATAAGCACCATGGAGTCTTTGCACCTGAGATGTCCATCCGATGAAACCCACCGAAAAGAACCGTATCATTTATAAACCAGCGTGAACTTTAGTATTTTCATCCTTTAGAGCAGGAAAAAAGTCAAACCCGAAGAGTATGTTAATCTCATACAACCTCAAACATCATAAACAACAATAATAGCTCTTGAAAACATCCTCTACCGCTATTTTTATCCTTATAACAAATAATCCATATTTCTCTCCCCACCCCTCAAAATCTCCAAGCTTAATAAAAGAAAGAGCAAGTCGGCATCATCATTATAGTCAGCCCTCAATATTGCGATAGCCCCCTTGGCTCGTAAAACGATTCATAAGAGGGACGCCTTTCTTGTACAGCTTTTTCCCATAAAACCCACCGGCTTGTGATCTACAAACAAAGAGTTATGATTAACAAAACATGCACAAATTTAAAATAAGACAATCTTGCGGTATTCGGGATTTTGATAGAAGATAAAAGAAAGATAAATTATCATTATAAATCAATATGTTGCAAATGCTTCGACGAAGCATATTTTAAAAACACATTCACCCATCACTTTTTCTCATAACATACCAGTACGATTTTTTAAGCACATAATTTTAACTTTATTCAATTCTGTTTGCAAAAGTTTAAAATGGGAAAAATTTCAAGGCTCTTATCCAAAAAGCGAAAGAATGAACTCTCATTATCAATAAACATCTCGCTCGTATAAACATCAATAAAGCAATCCCCAATCTGTCTCAATGAAATAAAAGGGGGGCTCCCATTAAATGCCTACCGTAAAAGCAGTTTCCTCAGAACTAAAACAAAATCAACAGACAACATCACCGCATCTGCTTCCATCCCCAAACTGGACGACCTAATGCAACACCTTGCTATCTTACGATAGGAGATAAAAGAATAATGGGTCTATGGAGGCATTCACAAGAAGCGCACACCCGTTGTTTTTAAAGCCTGTTCAAAGGCGCATGAAAAAACACCATACGTAAACGGCTCAAATCCCTTTCGTTCCATCTTGAGAGACAGAAGCAATACGCAAGAGATTTGTCGCACCGGGCGTTCCAAGGGGAACACCAGCTGTCACAAGGAAGCGATCTCCCCCTTTGCAAAAACCTTCCTGAAATGCAATGACTGCTGCTCGATCAACCATATCTTCTAAATTGCGAGCATCTTGCGTGACCACACAATGAAGCCCCCAAACGAGAGCCAAACGCCTTGCTGTTTCCACAATGGGCGATAAAGCAATAATCGGTCTATTAGGGCGTTCACGAGAGGCGCGCACCCCCGTTGTTCCTGAAGCCGTATAGGCAACGATAGCGGATAGAGCAAGTGTTTCAGCAATCTGACGCGCAGCAAGAGAAATCGCATCCGTTCCTGTTGATTCTGGTGCTGGATGTTGTGCCCCAACCTGAGCGGCATAAGTATGATCTTGTTCGATTTGCCGCGCGATTCGGTCCATCATAAGCACAGCTTCTTCAGGATAGCGACCAGAAGCAGATTCAGCAGACAACATCACCGCATCTGTTCCTGCATAAACTGCTGTAGCAACATCCGACACTTCTGCGCGTGTCGGAACAGGAGATGTAATCATTGATTCAAGCATTTGTGTTGCCACCACAACAGGCTTTCCTGCTAAACGACAAGCTTTTATGAGCTCCATCTGAAGTGCAGGGACCTTTTCCAAAGGCATTTCCACTCCGAGATCACCCCGTGCAATCATAATGCCATCAGATACATCAATAATTTTCTCTATATGCTCCAAGGCTTGAGGCTTTTCGATTTTAGCCATCAAAGACACCTTACTTTTCGTCAACTGACGCACCGCCATAATATCTTCTGGACGTTGAATAAAAGAAAGAGCAACCCAATCAACAGGCTGCTGTAAAAGAGCCTGAAGATCCTCCTTATCTTTTGACGTCATCGAATCAAAAGGCAAAATTGTATCGGGAAAACTGACACCCTTTCGATCAGAAATACGGGTACCAGCAACCACGCGACACTGTACAAAGTGATCATCACAAACTTGCGCACGCAGTTCCACCCTTCCATCATCAATCAACAACCGGTCCCCTGGTTTAACAGCCGAAAATACATCCTCATGAGGGAAAAAAACACGCTGTGCATCACCAAGAACATCGCGATTATCTAATGTAAAGCTTTGCCCAACACGCAAATCTTCTTGCCCCTTAGCAAAACGCCCCACACGCAGTTTTGGCCCCTGAAGATCCACTAAAATACCAATGGGGCGTCGAACTGTTTTTTCAACTTCTCGTATAGACTTGACCAAATCACCCAGCATATCACGATCAGTATGGCTCATATTAAGACGAAAAACGTCTGCCCCTGCCCTAAAAAGCTTTTCAATCATCAAACGAGAAAAAGAAGAAGGACCAAGAGTCGCAATAATTTTTACTTTACGTGCACGTTTCACGGTGGAGAATTTCCTGAAAGAGAAGGTATAACTGAATTGTTTAACAAAGACTCATCCGTCAACTGTACCATCCAACTGGTTTGATTTCCGGTATCGATCTCTTTAAATTCAGCCTTTTGATATCCTCGAGGGAAACAATCATGAACCCCTTGAATGGTAAATTGGCTATCTTGTACACACATGGTCACAGAGCCTGCCCAGTTCCCTTTTTTTTGTGCCCCTTCCGCATAAAAATAATAAAACCGTGAAGCAAGAGGCCCCTCAATTAAAGTTTTACATTCCGTCACTGGTACCGTCCACCAGCCTTCGCTCACCCACCCTGAAAATGTACGATATCCAAGAGCAACCCCTACAGACTGTTGGGTTGTATTACAAACTCTAAAGTCAGCTTTTGCAAAAACAACAAGGGGAAACAAGAGCAAAATGCTCAAGAGAAAAACTTTTAATCCTTTCTGAAACACCCAATATCGCTTTTTTAAAATCACAAAACTTCCTCTATAATGCCAAATTCTCAAAACAAATTACACATTTCTTTTTTTAAAGCTTTTCAAATCTAAAACGTATATTTTTATATTTTTCTTTTTATAGCCCTTTTATCAATGCATATATCTTAAAAATTTTACAAAATATTTAAAGTCAATTTGTAAAAAAGCTGTGTAGCTTGATTTACTTTTTGTTTTCAAGCTTTTTTAACATAAATTCGTCGTCGAAAAACAACTTAAAATATATAACTTGGAGAAAAATACAATGAACGATACAGTAACCGATCAAACACACGCTATATCCGTAAACCAATTACGCTCTTTTATCGAACGTATTGAACGACTAGAAGAAGAGAAAAAAACCATTTCTGATGATATTAAAGACGTTTACACTGAACTTAAAGGCTCTGGTTTTGATAGTAAAGCTGTTCGAAGCATTATACGGCTGCGTAAAAAAGAAGAGCATGAAAGAATGGAAGAAGAAGCAATCATTGAACTTTATAAAAATGCGCTTGGTATGAATTAAAACCATTGATAACATTGGAAATTTTCTTAAGAAAAGAAAATACAAAAAACAAATGGCAAAAAATAAATGAATGTATAAAAATTTCACCCAACAATAAGCCGTTTGTGTAACTTGTAACGAGACTATCGGTCACAGAATACACAATATTGCAACAGCCCTCACATTTAAAAGGATTTATACAGAGAATTTTTATTCTTATTCTTCAATCATTGTTTATCCACATAAACCCTCACTTGTATGCCAACCCAGTTTGTGATGTGCAAGAGAGGTGTTTTTTATGATTAAACATCTATAAATTTGAAGTGAGAAAGTCTTCCGATATTGAGGACTCTCTTCAAATTGAAAAAAATGAATTATGATGATAAATCAATTTATTATCTACGAAAAGAAACATATGAAAGCGGTCAGCAGTTGAAACCCGCTAAACGAGAGTCTGAACCGTTTACAAAAGAAGAGGTGGTTAAGGATCTTCGTCTTTTAGGATAGGGAAAAGTGCAGCATATTTACACATTTGATAAAAAGACCCTTATCAAAACTTTATTCGAATCTATTAACGGACTCATAAAGATCATTGATTCGAGAGGTTAGAATGTGATCTCTCCATTTTCCAGAAATCATCAAATAGTCTTTGGCATAGCCTTCTTTTTCAAAATGAAGGCGTTTTAATAAACGTTCGCTTTTTATGTTCTCAGGTCTATAATTTGCCATCACTCTATGCAGATGATAAACATGAAAGATATGGCGTATTAGAGCCGATAAACTCTCAAACATGAGACCTTTGCCTTGTTGTTTTTCATCAAGAGAAAAACCAAGATGACAGGCTTGAAAAACACCCCGAACCACATTTGTAAAATTCACAACACCGATGACTGTGTTTTCATTTTTTAATCGTACAGCATATCGGTATGCTTGTCCCTGTGCGCTTTCATAAGCAAATGCATTGGCTCGTGTTTCCCAAGCTGTTAGGCTGTGGTAACCATCAGATCTAACAGGTTCAAAAGGACGCAGATGATTCGCATTACGGAGGAAATAAGAAGACAGTTCAGCTGCATCTTCTAAACCGATCAATGTGGAAATTGTTCGCTTTGTTTTAATTGCCATCATTTTCTCCTCCTAGACAATGTCACAATAACACGTTGATTTATCTTAACAAATCATCATTTTTAAACTCAAATCATAATGTCGAATACAGTAAGCTTTTCTCATCACAACACTTCTTACGTTAGAATCAATGAGGATCTTTTGCTTTTCCGTCATAAGTGGGGGTGGTATGTTTAAAGCATAAGGTAAAGACAGGGGAATATTTCTTATGAATGCTCTCAAGTTCTAAGGGGCGCTGTAGCAACATTGGGGACTGGCAAAGTATGCAAGGGAATTGGCGTACTTCCATATACGAAATTTTGAAAAAACTTACGGCAAAGATAGTTTTGTTTCTTTGCCTTGTAAGCTCAGAGCATGCTTGTTTTGCGCTACCATATCACTGCTCCCCCGTATACAAATCCCAATGACCATCGCCTTGAGATGCTATATGTTACAGTGCAATCTAAAAAGTCTCTGCCATAACTCGTCAACAACACTGTTCCCGCTAAATCAGCGACAAACTCTTGTAACAAATTAAAGAAAAGCGATGATGCAATACAAATCTTTTAAAGTTTTTTAGATATTATCGTGAACACGATTCCATTTCTTCGCGTAAAATTTCAAGTTCTAACCATTCTTCTTCTTTTTGTGTGCAAGTATTTTTCTTTTTTTCCAACGTTGTTGATAAACGCTCAAAACGCTCTTTATCACTGCGATAAAGGGCTGGATCAGAGAGTTCTTGCTCAATTTTTTTGATTTCGTCCTGTAAAACAGCAATTTCTTCAGGCAATTTTTCCAATGCATAAACCTGCTTATAAGACAATTTACTTCGTGTTTTTTTCTCTCGCCCTATCAAGCTATGATCTATTGATGTATCCTGTTTTGAAAGCTCTCCCACATGAGATTTTGAAGGTGTTTTACGTTGCGATAATTCTGTTTTTTTGCGTTGTAAACGAAGAGCATGCTGGTTTTGCGCCATCATATCACTATAGCCGCCCGCATACAAAATCCAATGACCATCACCTTGAGGTGCCAACATATGCGTTACAGTACGATCTAAAAAGTCTCTGTCATGGCTGACCAACAATACTGTCCCCGCAAAATCAGCAATAAATTCTTGCAACAAATCCAAAGTTTCCATATCCAAATCATTGGTCGGTTCATCAAGAATCAAAAAGTTTGCAGGACGAGAAAGAAGTCGTGCAAGCATGAGGCGTGCTCTTTCTCCCCCAGAAAATTCTTTAAGGGGAGTGCGTGCTTGTTCCGGTGAAAATAAAAAGTCTTTCATATAAGAAACCACATGCCGCTCCAACCCATTGATCACAAGAGTATCACCTCTTCCTCCCGTTAAATAATGCGCTAAAGTTTCTTCTTCATTTAAAATACGTTGCTGATCAAGCAATGCCATAGAGAGGTTATAGCCATGCCTCACCGTTCCACTATCCACGGCTTCTTGCCCAATTAATGCAGAAAGGAGCGTTGTCTTTCCGATTCCATTGGGTCCTACCAAACCGATTCGATCACCCCGCTGAATGCGCAAAGAGAAATCTTTCACGATAATGCGATCACCATAGGATTTTGAAATTTTCTTTGCTTCAAGCACCAATTGCCCAGAATCATGACTTTTTGCTGCTGTCAAAAGTGCATTTCCTGGCTGCCCTTTATAGGTTTGATGACGCTGTCTTAAGTCTTTTAATTCGCCTAAGCGCCGTACATTACGCTTACGCCGTGCGCTCACGCCATAACGCAACCATTGCTCTTCACGAGCAATTTGGCGCCCCAATTTATGCTGTTCGATGGCTTCTTCTTCCAGTGCTTTATCACGCCAATTTTCAAACTCAGAAAAACGCTTTTCCAGTCTTTTGGTTGTGCCACGATCAAGCCATACCGTTGACCGTGTAACATTTTCTAAAAATCGTCGATCATGGGAAATCACCACAATCGCTGAACGCAAAGAAGCCAAAACAGCTTCCAGCCATTCAATAGTTGGTAAATCAAGATGATTGGTTGGTTCATCTAAGAACAAAATATCGGGTTTTGCAGCAATGGCCCGTAACAATGAAACACGCCGCTTTTCGCCTCCCGAAAGCGTTTCCAATTTTTCCGTCCCAGAAAACCCTAAATTTGTGCGAAGCGTATTAATCCACTGAACATCAGATATATCATCCAGCCCCGCTTCCATATAAGCGTTAATATCTTCAAATCCTGAACAATCCGGATTTTGTGAGACATAACGGAGCGTTACTCGCGGGTGGCGAAAAATTTCGCCACCATGAGGTTCTAATATTCCTGCGGCAATTTTTAATAAGGTCGACTTTCCACAACCATTACGGCCAACCAACGCAATACGCGCCCCCTGCTCAACCGATAAAGAAGCTTGATTGAGCAAAGGCGTTTTTCCAAAATTTAAGAAAATGCGGTCAAGCCGCAAAAGCGGCACCGCCATTAACGAACGCGGCGCGGACAAGGTGCTTTATACATCACCCCTCTTGCATCACGGTAAGCACACAATTGCCGTACAGGAACTCTCTGTCCACAAGGTGCTTGGTAAACATGCCCTCTACGACCACGATACGTGCACAATTGTGATACCTGTCTTTGTTGTTTTCTTTGATTTGCAGCTGCACCTGTTACTGTTCCAGCCAAAGCACCAAATGCTGCACCGGTAAGTGCTGCTCCAGGCGTACTTCCACCAATAGCAGTTCCAGCCAAAGCACCGATCGCCGCTCCTCCTACGCCGTAACGTGCAACGCGTTCATCGTTTGTAGTACAAGCGACTGAACTGAAACCAATGGCTGAAACAACGGCCACTTTAAAAATTGATTTTAACATATCAAAACCTTTCCTTCTCAAGATCAATACATATATCGTTTATGTCGGCACTTCATCACTAGGCCCCCCCCTGCCTTATTCAGAATATATTTGGAAGAGCTTTATGGAATAGATACAGACGCTAACAATATAGCTTTTCCAGAACCTAAATAGCAAGAAAAGGTTCCACAAATACGGTTAGAAAGTGTTAAAGAAGAGCCAAATGACACATTTTTGTCACAAATTGGCCATTTTACCCCTTTAAGAGTCAAGCCTTTTAAATCAGAAAAGCCGATAATACTAAACAAACATCCCTTAGGCAAATCATACGAACAAGGTTTTGACAAAACCGGCCAACCTTCTTCCGAACCGCTTGTCAACAACACTGAAATACCCCTTTCAGCCATCATCAACGCTTGCGTCATATGAGAAAGGCTATGATCACTTCGCTCCCCTCCCAAAGCACCGCACAAAATAAGCTTTTTAGCGCCATTTTGCAGCGCTCTTTCACATGCCAGAGCACTATCTGTCATATCTTTATCAGAGGGAAAAACTTCACGCGGAACATGACTATATTGACGTATTAAGTTCTCATCTGATGAATCAAAGTCCCCTAACCACAACTCAGGCGTCACATTAAGCGCTGCCGCATGACGCATACCACCATCAGCAGCAATTACCCGACTGTTTTGAATTTTATTAAGCAAACGATCAGTGATATGAACATCCCCATTTAATAATATCGTAAATGTTGTCATGCCATACTTTGCCTTTCACAAAATTTTCTTTACAGTGCATCTTTTTATAAGTGAGAGTCATTTTTTATAAACAAAAAGCGTGATATAGCCAAACGAATCCTTATTCTTAATGCCTTTCTTAAAGAAACATACGATACAAAGATACAAATGCAATTTGCCAAATTACTCCGCAGAAATAATGTGCACCATGGTCCAACGCACCCCATTTTTCACCGCAATTTTCTTTTTCGCTCTTGCCTGTATAAAGCCACTCTCATAAGTTTAACGTTTCTCCTTTCAGCTTGTCATACACCCTTTTCTCAAAATGATAGGCTTTCTTCCACTTCTTCTAAAACGATCAAACGTACCAACAACCACAATATCTATGTCACATTAAGCGCTCTGCAACACCCACGTATTTTGCAAATGTATGGTGGCGCTTATCATGATGCAAAACTTGAACACCTTTTAGCAAAGATTGTCCGTAAACTAGCAGTTGCATCCCATAGTTCTCATCAAAGCTATTCTGTAACAATTTTAAACTCAGAAACTATCAACGCTTTTGCGCTCCCCAACGGCTCGATCTACATCACTCGTGGTATGCTGGCATTAGCCAATGATTCTTCAGAAGTTGCAGCCATTTTAGCCCATGAGATAGCACATATCAGAGCCAATCATGGCATTTTACGCCTGCAAAAAGAAGCCCAATTAAAGATGACCAATCATATGTCTTCACGTCTTCTTTCTTCTATTGGCAAAAAACTTCATAACCCTATGCAAAACAAGCAACAACTCGCGCAATTTTCCCGCAATCAAGAGCTGGAAGCTGATTCCCTTGCGCTCGAAATGCTCCAACAATCAGGATATGATCCTTTTGCTTCACCACGCTTTCTTCAAACAATGGAAGCCTACAGTGCTTTTCGTAATATTTCTGGCACCCAAAATGCCTCTCTAGATTTTTTAGCCTCCCACCCAACTACCCCTCAACGCATTCGGCTTGCGATAGAAAAAGCGCGTAAAATCAGTAAAGGGAATAGTAAAATATCCGATCATGATTCTTTTCTCAAAAGCATTGATGGCATAATTTTTGGAGGAGGCTTTTATACAGGTTTTGTACGAGGCAACCAATTTATTCACCCACAATTGCGCATAGCTTTTTCTGTTCCAAACAATTTTACAATAGAACATTCAGCACACACTGTTTGGGCCAGTGGACCAGATAAAATTGCGATTCGTTTTGACGCCATCCCACATCCTGCTGAAATATCTGCGATTGATTATTTGAAAAGCGGCTGGATTATCGGTCTAGACCAATCATCTATCCGCCCCATCACAATTCAAGGACTTACAAGTCAAGGTTTTCAAAGCCAAAGTTTACTTGGAGCAAGGGCCCATGCTACCAATGATCAATGGCAATTTGATGTGGTTGTCATTCCATTCAACAACCACATCTTTCGTTTTTTGACGGCCGCTCCACATAATTCTCGAAATTTTGCAGAAATTGCCCAAAAAACGCTACAAAGCTTTCATTCTCTTTCATCTTCACAGTTAAAAAAATTGCAGCCCTTAAAAATCCGTGTTGTCCGTGTTAAACAAGGAGAAACCGTTGCCAATCTTGCAGATAAAATGCAATACACACCATATAAAGAAAAACTCTTTCGCATCCTCAACGCCCTCTCACCAACGCAAACTTTACCCGCAGGTACAAAAGTGAAAATTATTACAGAATAAGCCTTTCTTCTCATCCGTTACAGTTTTGATTCTTTTCTGCCTGTATCACGCCCTCCCCCTTAAAGCATATTCGAAAATAAAGAGGAACACTTTAAAATCCAACTTCATCATGCCTTTATAGGTCTCCGTTTGATATATATATTTCCTCCAACTAACAGCCCCCTATCTTCCTCTGTTTATCAGTAGCGCCCCCAAGGAGGCATATTCCTAAACAAATATGAACACCCCCTAAAACTGACTTTATCATATTCTCATATGCCCCCACTTAATACATTCTCTTTCCTCCCCCCCAAAGCCTTTCACTGCTTATATATCGTAAGCGTCTTCTGAATGAACCGTAAGGAGAGCAGAACGCAATTTTTGCAAAGCCCTAGCTTCAATTTGACGCACGCGCTCTTTCGAGATTCCTAACTTTTCACCTAAAACTTCGAGAGTCGCCCCCTCTTCATTTAAGCGACGAAAGCGAATAATTTCCAACTCCCGTTCGTTGAGAATTTGCAACGCATCGTAAAGCCATTGTGTACGCCGTTGACCATCAATGACTTGCTCAATTAAAGCATCAGGAAGAGGACTATCATCCACCAAAACATCCATCTTAGCAATGGGATTATCACTGTTCTCAGAAACAGAAACACTCAAGGAATTATCAGAACTGGAAAAACGAAAATCCATCGTTTCAACATCGCGCACGGAAACACCGAGTTTTTCAGCGATTGTGCGAAAAATATCCTGTTTTGACAAAGCACTATCATCTTGTATCAGTTTTGCACGCAAACGCCGAAGATTAAAGAAAAGTGCTTTTTGCGAAGAACTCGTTCCCCCTCGAACGATTGACCAATTTCGCAAAATATAATCTTGAATAGAAGCGCGTATCCACCACGTTGCATATGTTGAAAAACGCACTTCCCGATCAGGTTCAAAACGTGCAGCTGCTTCCAATAGTCCCACATACCCTTCTTGTACCAAATCCCCCAATGGCATTTTGAAACGTTTAAAGCGATTAGCAATAGCAATCACTAAACGCATATGAGCCGCTGCAATTTGATGCATGGCATCATCATCACGTTTGTCTTTCCACCGCAGAGCCAAATCATGCTCTTTTTGTCGTTCAAGATAAGGTGCTTGCATAGCAGAACGCATCATATTACGTCCTAAGCTTTTGTCTGCATCGCTATAATTTTTGCTGCTTTTATAAACAGCATTTGAAAGATTACCCATAATAACCCCTTGCGATTAAAATTATCAAAATTGATTTGGCAACGACATCATTGTTCTTCGCTTAAAAAGAACGCAAAAGTTGTTAACTTCTGTGACCACTACTTTAACGTGTAATTTTATAATCGCAATTGTTTTTTTTACTGTCATGGTAAAACTTCTTGTCATAAGACACAATTTCACCTGCAAAATGCCTTTACAATATGCCTTTTAGCCTATGAAATATTTGAAAAAACTTTCTCTTCACTTTTCATGACAAAACAGCAAAAAAATAAAGTGATCATGCAAAAGAAATGCCGTTTTTTGATAACCGGTTCCGTTTCCTTTTAAATTGAAGAATTTATTTATGCTTTTAGCTTTACAATACAACTAATAAGTGTAATTTGCAAATATAAAGCATCCAAACTGAATGAAAACTGAATGAAAAAAGAATCATTCAAGTTTTAAAGGCGCAAAGAAACAGCAAAAAATGACAAGAGTGATTGAAGCAAACGCAACAAACGTGTTAAAGAAAGAGCACCATTATGAAATTGTCGCAAAAAGCTTTTGACCAGTGTCACACTGAGAAAGAAAATGATCATGGATAGCAAGATTGTTCAACAGAATGAGATTCTTCAAGATGATATTCTCATTGAAAAACACGGAAGGGGTAAATTTGAAGGTTTTCGTTTTTATGCCAACAAAAACAGTACCGATCAAATAGCTGAGAAGCAAATTTCAACAGAGAATGAGAGTTTGATTCTTGCTTTTTCCAAACGCGCGACACGTTTTTGTGCTTCTGCAAATGGAGATTTTACCCTCAGTTCTGATGGAATTGTGCGCTGGATTGGTCAACCCGTAGGACAACTTGTAGCAACAGAAGATTTTTTCAAACCAAAACTGATTGTTTTAGCAGATGAACAACTCACGGGAGAATCCCGCAATAACGTTGTGAAACGATTAGAACGCTTTGTCACCTTTCATTTTGAAACGACTTTAAAACCCCTGTTTGATTTGCGTAATGCTGATAATTTAACGGATTCAACAAACAGTCTTGCTTTACAACTTTTTAACTCTTTAGGGATTTTACCACGCCGCGAAGTCTTAGACATTGTCAAAAACCTTGCGCAAGAATCACGTGCCGTTCTTCGGCGTCTAGGCGTGCGTTTTGGCGCTTTTCATATCTATGTTGCCGGAATGCTTAAACCTGCTCCGGTTCAAGCCATTACTCTCCTGTGGAATCTTCAAAATGCGGGACAAGATCAAACTGGTTTGGGTGAAGTTTTTTCAGCATTATCTGCTGGTCGAACCTCTTTAATTGTTGACCCTAACTATAACCGCCAATTTTATCAATTAGCCGGCTACCGAATCTTAGGACAACGTGCTGTACGGATTGATATTTTAGAACGTCTTGCCAATCTCATCCGTCCCGCACTTCATTGGAAACAAGGAAGTGATCCCAGACCCGATGGAGCCTATGATGGCAAAAGTTTTTTTGTTACACCAGCCATGATGTCCATTCTTGGGGCCAACGGAAACGATATGGAAGAAATCCTCAAAGGACTTGGTTATCAATCGTACAGCATAAGCAATACTGTTTTTGAACAAAATCTCTTTGCACACCAAGCCTCTTCCCCTGTCAATAGGGCAATGCAAGATGTTCCTGCAGCAGAATGCGTTGGAAGTCAATGGCAAACAATAAGCGATTTAGAAACAACACGAGAAGAAAAAAATACCTCATTCCCAAACACTTCATCCTCTGGTATTGAAAAACATCTCCATAAAACCAATCGTTTACCAGCAGCTGAACCTGTTGGGAATTTCGCCAAATCCCCTCGCTCTACAGAAGAAGATAAAGTTATTTTGTTATGGCATTATAAGCATCAATTTCCCCACCATGCACAAAAAAAACGTGATAAATTAGGAAATAAGTGGCAAAATAAATCGAAGAACGCTGTAAAAAAAGCGGAATACAAAAATGAAAATTCCCCTCAAGAAGCACCATCACAAGCAAAACGCTCTCATAAGTTCCACAAATCCCAAGGAAAACATGCAAATCATAAGCCCTTTCAAAAAGAAAAGCGCCTTAATCCTGATTCACCTTTTGCGAAACTAGCTGTACTACGCGATCAACTCACCAATCATAAAAACACGCACACACTTTCCTCTAAAGAGAATTAAAGTAACAAATGGAGTTTGATCTTGACCCACGTAGTAACCGACAACTGCATTCACTGCAAATATACGGATTGCGTTGAAGTCTGCCCAGTTGATTGTTTTTATGAAGGGGAAAATATGCTTGTTATTCACCCCGATGAATGCATCGATTGTGGTGTTTGCGTGCCAGAATGCCCAGCAGAAGCGATTTTACCTGATACAGAACCAGGATTAGAAAAGTGGTTAGAACTCAATCTTCATTATGCAAACAAATGGCCTAATCTAACCACCAAAAAAGATCCTCTTCCTCAAGCAAAAGAAATGGATGGTGTTCCAAATAAATTAGAAAAGTATTTTTCAGAAAATCCAGGAAGTGGCGAAGAGTAATGATAAAGTGTACACTCTCCTCCTTCAACGATTGAAAGACTTCTCTTGTAAAAATAAAAAATCCTTAAGCGAAATGATTGATTCTTTTAAATTTTGATGTTAGTGTTATTTTAACATGATCATCTTTCTAAGTATTTTTCTTTGCTTGTTATAGTAAAGCGGTGTATTTTTTTTTGATTTAAAAGTACTCGGCTTTTATGCTCACTTAATTGGTACAATATACTTGGTTAAAGAAAACTCAACCCTCAGGTTTATAACCTGTTTTCCGATACATTTGTTGATCATAAGGGAGTAAACTAAAATATGGCATCCCAACATGGAACGTCTTCCAAGACCAAAGAATTTGCAACCTCTGAATATATCGTCTACCCTACGCATGGAGTAGGACAAATTATAGCGATTGAAGATCAAGAAGTTGCAGGACATAAATTAAAACTTTTTGTCATTCATTTCGCGAAAGATAAGATGGATGTCAAAGTCCCCATTGCAAAAGCCCTTTCCGTTGGAATGCGTAAATTATCTGCTAGTGATTCTGTCGAACGTGCCTTAAAAGTTTTACGTGGAAAAGCACGCGTTAAACGGACCATGTGGTCACGTCGTGCACAAGAATATGATGCTAAAATCAACTCAGGAGATCTTATTTGTATCGCCGAAGTGGTCCGTGATCTTTTCCGCTCTAATCTACAGCCTGAACAATCTTACTCTGAGCGCCAACTTTATACAGCTGCTCTTGAAAGAATGGCCCGCGAAATTGCGGTTATTAATAGTCTTTCTGAAACAGAAGCTATCAATCTCATAGAGATGCATCTCTCCAACAAGCCGGAACGCGAGTTTAAAACTGAGAGAGAAGAAACAGATGAAAACAGTAAAGCTGTCTACGCTGCATAATACACTCTTTCATCATAATGATGATATTTCGATAAAACCAGCGAAAAGCTGGTTTTATTTTTTAACATCCTCTCTGCCCTTAAGGACAAAGTTTCTTAACCAGCGCCAATCTATAAACAATCTAACTTTTCGACAAATTCCTCTTCCTCATTTTCTTTCTTCATAGATAACAAACTGATTAATCATCATAATCTAGCATTATTCATATTAAATTAGAATCTTGAATATGGTAAGATTACTCATTTCAAATTTCTCTCATGTTGAAGCAATCAAATCACTTGCTTGTCAATCACAAGTGGAGCTGATCTGTGGGTAAAAACTGTACAAAAAGAGCGAGACACTGTCTCAAGCACCAAAGGATATACCAACATTGGAATCTGGCAAGATGTGTAAGGCTGCAGGCTTGCTTTTTTATTAAGCGTAAAGATCATAGTGCCGTTTATACACTACACCGAAACTTTACCATTTACCCCCTTCTACAAAACCATTGGAACATTCAAAAACACCGTCATAAAATGGATGCCACAAATATTGAAAAATATTCCTTTTAAAAAAAGCGTGACAGTACAACATAAGCATATTTTGTCTTGGGCACTCTATTTTGCATGAGAAGCATTCCCCCCATTAAAAAACGCGATAAAAAAAGCATGAACTAAAACCATCATCTCCATTCTGTAAAAGGCATTCCAAATACTTTTGAAAGCTGTAAAATTAACTTAAAAAATAACAATAAAAATGAACGTTAGCATTGCCCCTTTCAATTTCATATTTTTCCAAAATGAGGTTTCTTATTTCAGAGATTACGAAATATATGCAATATTCTTACTCCAATCGGACACAAAAAATCTAGAACGATTCATAGAACTCTTAAAAGTCTCAATCTCTATTTTAAACAGACCGCTAAAGATTGGATATTCTCAGCAGGAATTGTCCAGTTATCATCTTCAATCTGATCTTCACGAATATGACGCAAAGGATTAGTACGAACGCCTGTCAGGATAAGCAAACGCAAAGCCAGTCGTGTTATGTTTTGTGTTTTACAGAGTAACTGATAAAAGGCAGGAACATCTTTCCAATCCATGGCTAGTCTATTAATAGTTTTATAGCGTTGCTTACCTTAAGAGTGCGCGTGCTTTTTTTGCTTGTAAATCAACATCCAAACCCAAAGCAACCGCATGCTTAAGACAACGATTAAGACGCTTCAGTGCTTTATCTGCTGTTGCAGCTTTTGCATGCCAAATAGAGGCAAGGGTATTGCGTATCTCTGTTTGCGTAATCTCTGAAACGGGTAGACAGCCTAATTTTGGGAGAATATGGAGGCGTAAATGTAAAAACCAATTACAAGCTTCACCATCATTTTTTAATTCAGCTTTACGGCTTTCAAAAGCATCTAGAGCAATGTTTTTTAAATAATGGAGATTACGCATTGCCTCACACTTTTGTTTATCGCGTTCTTTAATGGGGTCACGCCCCTCACGTAAAACAGCACCCCACCCAATTGCCAATTCACGGACTTGTTTAAAGAAACATCTCGCAACGCTCCCAAGCCCATTTCGCGGCCCCCGTGAAAGGTATAACGGTAAATCCATTGACCACCCCCATCTCTTACGTTTGTGAAGAAGCAAGCCGGTACCATCATTATATTTTCCAGCTCGTGGGTGTTACGACAGCCCTTGGCTCTTAAGACGATTCATAAGAACCATTTCTAGTCCTTTCTTATACAAATTTTATCCACACACTCATCCCACTTGTGACGTGCAAACGAGTGGTTTTGATTGATTCTAGATAGAGAGATTTGAAATGAGTGAATCTTACGTTATTCGGGGTTCTAATTCAATATGAAAAACAATGAATTATATATATAAATCAATATGTTGTCTAGTGATGAACAGATAACAAAAAAATCATAAACTTAGGTAAGAAACACTATAAAATCATTCATAAACCAGCTACGAACTGGAGAATCGTACCGGCTTTGATAAAATACTTTGCTCACCCCCACACATAACATATCTGGTTTTAAGTTTACTTATTTTTACAAGCTGTTCGCAACAAATCCCTTATATTCACAAAAATACGAAAAATATATGGACAATTCTTAGTTCAAAAATATGAAAAGACAGCGTGATATTCATAGAAAAGTCTCATATACCTTTATCATAAAAAGCACTAAAGGTTATTGAATGTGTACACCTTCTGTCTTGTAACGGTTTTCTCTTTTCTGCTCATAAGAAAGCACGCTGGCATCAGCATACACTTAACCCCAATGTTACAACAATTCTTACATTTGAAAATATTCATTATAAACATTTTTCCTTTTTATAGAGTTTTCACCCACATGCCAGCCCCACTTGTGACCGAAAAGCAAGTGATTGTCATTGATTCAACATAGGGAAAAATTTGAAATGAGAAAATCCTACGATAGACCTTCCATTCAAGGCGCAAAACAACAAATGATCTTTATAAATCAATGTGATGTCGATCTCTATTTTTTTAAGGAGAATCACATGTCACAATATAAGCCTATAGACAAACCATTGCCTTAAATATTCTCATAAAAAATACCGGTATGCTTAAAGCCTTACATAGATCAACCGCCTTAAACGATGATATTTTACGGTCTAATAGGATTCTCTCTATAGTCAATAAAGATTAAGTGCGATACAAAATGATTCTATTACTGAGCTAACTTATATCAATACCCAAGCTCTTAACGAAGTCATCATAAAAGACACTGATACAAGCAATCCCTTATAGCCTCTCAAGAAAACAAGAAAATCATCTCCCACAATAGAATCATTTCTCTACAGCAAAACTTTATCCCACACATGTTCTCAAGAAAAAGTGAAAAACGCATCTTACCCAATGCATTCACTAATGAAATAAAAGAAGTTCACCACTGGAAAAGAAAGAAAACGCGAAAGTTTTATAACCTCTAAAACAGAACGCCCACGATACATTCCCTGTTTCACATCGATAGAAGACGATGCAAGGGAACCTCAACATTCATCTTAAAGCGAAAATGCACGCCCCAAGCGTGCATTGATCGACGAAATAAAAGAAGTTCACCACTGGAAAAGAAAGAAAACGCTAAAGTTTTAACCTCTAAAACAGAACGCCCACGATACATTCCCTGTTTCACATCGATAGAATACGATGCAAGGGAACCTCAACATTCATCTTAAAGCGAAAATGCACGCCCCAAGCGTGCATTGATCGATGAAATAAAAGAAGTTGACCTCTGGAAAAGAAAGAAAACGCTAAAGTTTTAACCACTAAAACAGAACGCCCACGATATATTCCTTGTTCCACATCGATAGAAGACGATGCAAGGGAACCTCAACATTCATCTTAAAGCGAAAATGCACGCCCCAAGCGTGTATTGATCGATGCAATAAAAGAAGTTCACCTCTGGAAAAGAAAGAAAACGCTCAGTCTTTAACCACTAAAACGGAACGCCCACGATACATTCCCGTTTTCAAATCAATGTGATGAGGACGACGTAATTCACCAGAATTTTTATCTTCGATATAAGTCGGCGCCTTCAGAGCATCAGCCGAACGGCGCATGCCCCTCTTCGCTGGAGAGGTTTTTCGTTTAGGTACAGCCATAAAAAGACACTCCAAATCCATTAAAACAGAAAAAGCAATGTCAAAAATGACAATGCTTCATTTAAAACACCATAAAATTCGAGGATATTATACACTGATAAAAAAGAAGAGGCAATGTCAAAATGATCCTCCTCTTACCAAAAATGACCTTCCTGTTATCAAAAATGGTGTCACAATAATCAAATGAATATCAAAAACACTGCAAAATTTAAGAATTTTATACACCAATGAAAGCTTTTTATAAGCCCTTCATTCAATTTTTATTTGGTTTAAAAAGGGATTTGCGCATACAGTAGAGATACGGATAAAAAGAGAAGTTGATTTTTAATAAAAAACGACGCCAATTTATGAAAACAAGAAAAAGCGACAACCTTTCTCTTTAAACTTCATAATTTCATTTTTGTAAAAACAAAGGAAGCAAGAATGCACGAATTTACCACCCTTCTTGCAAAACATAGAGACACCGTTGAAAAACGGCTTGATACCCTGTTAAGTGATCAAATCCAAAATGGTGAAATTTCACGCCCTAAAAACTTAATCAAAGCCATGCGCTATGGTGTGCTGAACGGTGGAAAACGCTTGCGTCCTTTTCTTGTAATTCAAAGTGCTGCACTTTTTGACGTCCCTGTAGAACATTCTCTTGATGTTGCATGTGCCTTAGAATGTATCCATTGTTATTCGCTCATTCATGATGATCTTCCCGCTATGGATAACGATATACTCCGGCGTGGAAAACCCACCGTCCATATAGCATTTGATGAAGCAACAGCAATTCTAGCAGGCAATGCCCTCTTAACATTTGCCTTTGAAATTATTGCTCATAAAGCTAGTATTTTATCTACAGATATTAGAATCAAGCTGATCACGTCTCTTGCACAATCGGCAGGGCTTGGCGGTATGTTAGGTGGACAAATGCTGGACCTTGAAGCTGAAAAAAGACCGCAAGAAAGTACTGACATTATCACTCTACAACACATGAAAACAGCAGCCCTGATAAGCTTTGCTTGCCAAGCAGGTGCCATCATTGGCAATGCATCTAAAGAATTAACTGAAAAACTTACTGATTTTGGTACCTATCTTGGTTTAGCCTTTCAATTAACCGATGACCTTCTTGATGTCACCGCCAACACGCAAACCCTAGGAAAAACGGCTGGAAAAGATGAAACGGCACAAAAAGCCACTTTTGTTCATCTTTACGGCATTAAAGAAACCCAAAAAAAGCGAGATACACTCATCAGTAAAGCAGAAGCATTCTTACATCCTTTTGGCGCTAAAGCACTCCCCCTCCAACAAGCAGCACACTTTAGTGCAATACGCCAAAATTAAACTTCATCCGCCCTATTGTACATAGTGTACACCATCATATTTATTGAATGCATAATAGATTTTTCAAAGAAACATTACCATTAATCTCCATTATAGTCCTTATCATGAAATGGGTGCGACAAATCTTAAGAGGAATTTCATTAAAACAAGCCGCGTAAATTTATAACACAAATGCATTCTGGGTATCCTATTTTGCATAAAAAATGCCTTCCATTAAAGACTGAAAGAAACAAAATGTGAAAATGCGTAATCACCATGTTTTAAAAGATATTACAGTGGATGCTTTAAAGCCGAATAAAAAACAACCGGAAAGAGGAAAACTCATTTTCTCCTTTATATCTTTAATCTTCTAACGATAAGGCAAAAAATAAACAGAATAAGTATAAAACCAGGCATTTTATAAACCCGCAAAAAACAATAAAAATGCCGATTGGCTTTGTAGCCTTATCAAAGTCATCTGTTGTTTATTGCCAACCCTAGGAGTACACTGCCCTCAGTAAAGAGTCGTAATTTTTATGCCTTTCCACGCTATCTTGTTGTAAAAGATCAAATATGGTCACATTCTGTAAATTCACTCGTGTATTACTTGCTCTCTAAAAACACTTTTACAAAAGTGCTCGTTGTTTAGTTTAGGCATCATTTTTTTGAAGCTCGTATTTAAAATATCAGAAAAAAATGAATATAATGGCTATTTTGATTTTTATGCCACCCTCAAAGAACAAAGTCTTTTAATCCAATCTGCTCTGTAAACAGTCTAGTGTCCTACCGAGTAGGTTTCTCTCGTTTTCCACGCATGCGATTCACTTAAACTAAAGACGCAATAAACAAGACTTAAGAATATTCACCATACACTTCTTAAAATACTTAATGTATCAAACAAGATACCTTCACCACCCCTCAAATGACAGTATGTTACGGCATAACAGGATAAATAAAGCCATTAATTTCAATAGAACGAAAGACCAAAAAAATATTATTACCGATCTCTCTTTTCTTAGCAAGAAATATATAATACATTGATTTATAATGATAATTTGCGGTTTTTAACTTGAATAAGAACCCTGAATACCGTAAGATTCTCTCATTTCAAATCTGTGTATGTTAAATCAATCAAAATCACTTGCTTGCACGTCACAAGCGGGAAAAGCCGTGTGGGGCAAAACATCAAAGAAAAGACTAAAAACTGCCTCTTATGAACGTCTTAAAAGCCAAGGGCAGTCCGCAACATTAGGGGCTAGCAAAGTGAATAATTGTGTCGGCATGCTCCTTCAAAAGCAGAAACATTTTTATTTACAAAAGTGTGTAATAACTTCAATTGAATAATAATCATGATCACTGTACAACTTTAATTCATCACGCTCTTTATCTCGTTTATTCAATTCATCACATAAAAAGAAAATTGATAAGATTAAACAGAGAATGATCATTGCAACAGAAAGATAAAAAAAGTCCTTATTATTATATATAATAGCGCAATCTAATTTGTGATAAGTAGTTTTTTCAATCCAAGTGCAAATTTCCTCCTTTAAGTGCAATTTTCTTATTAAGATGAAAAGCATCATTGTAAGTGAACCTATGCCTGTTGTAAAAGCTGGAAAATATGTCCACCTTTTGAAGCCATAATAAAAAAACATGCAACATGGCCAAGAAAATGCCGCGATTATCAAGAGTATTATAGCCATTGAATATCCTTCGAGAGAATTTTTCTCATTATCCATTCAATGTCATTTGTAAATTCTTCTTGGTTTCATCATGTCATATATCGTGTTTAGCTCTATGCAAAAACGCGCTATTTGTTTAACATTTTCATCATCACCGGTCCTCATACTCGACACGAGATCAATCATTTGTGTTTTGAAACTCATGCCATTTTCACTTGAAGAATTAAGAAACTTTTTCGCGTAATCAATCATGGGGTCGGTAGAATTCATAGACATATTATAAGCCCAGATAAAATCGCTTTCTCTCCAATTATAGTCATAACGCAAACTGCTTATGACATTGAGTAACATATCTGCTGATATCCATTCATTATAATCACCACGCAATAAATTAACAAAACGTCCACATAAAACAATCAGTATGTGACGATGCCGTATAATGTCAAACTTTGGTACGATATTCTGATAGCCACGGCTATAGACGAAATTTCTTGCTTGTTCTTGCTTTTGAAAATGTTCAAAAGCCTCGTATTTTTCACTTATATATTCTTCGTAAAGTTTATTATACTACTCTAGACTATCTACGCGCGTACATCCCAACAACACAGATACAAAAAAAGAGTTATAAATGTTACAACACGCGTTATGGATAACGATTTCATCGCTTTACCTTTTAATGACCATAATTTGTACGGCTTAACAGATTCCTATCAAATATATCAATATATGCTGTTTTCTTGTGGCTTATTTATAGCAAATTGTACTCAACAATATTTCTGTACTTGGTTTTATTCCCTCTCAACGAGGGGAGATATCATTCAAAGTTTCCATAGATAAGTTTATTATCTGGATAAGAGTATTTTCTAACATCAGAAAATACAGAGCTAACGCCACAATCAAAGAGAAAATACTCAAAAATGAGAATGTACAACGTAAAAAAATTATCTCAACAAGATGATTGATATTTTAAAGGAGGCAATGGTAAAATCCGCTAAATATACCAACAATAAAATAGATCATCAAAATATCAAAATCGATCATACGGGAATTCTTATGAGGACAGGCTATAAATTGTCCGACTGCTTAAATTAGCTCTAATGAGATAAAGGGTTAGCAGCAAGGAACCAATGAAAATGGGGAAAACTGCTTCATCACCATTCCTTAATAAGCATATAATCTGGCACAATCATTTTCTTTATCAGCGTCCAATCTTATCAGCAACTCTTTGTGCAATATTCATGAGCAGCATTTTTATTTCCCTTTTAACGATTATTATGCCACGCCCACTTATAACGTACAAGCAGATGACTTTGATTGCTTCAACATACATAGATTTTAAATAAGAATAACTGAGACTATTCAGCTTTCTCATTCAACATGCAAAAACAACGATGCGCCTTAATAAATAAAAGCCTTGCCCCACTATGAAACCCTATAAAATACGTATCGTAATAAGTTAATATTTTCACTGAACTTTTTTGAGAGTTCCTTCTAAAAAAAATACCGCCAACAAGTAAATCAATAAATAAATAGCAAAAATATAAACGAGTGAGAAAAAGCCAAATATATTGACCATATACGCACTCATGTAAAAAAATACCAATAAGCTAAATCTCCCAACGGTTGACAAGAAAGATTCATATGTAGCCCTGAAATGATCACTAATACTATCGTGCAAGATAACTTCTACACGAAGATATGTATACTTAATGAGATAAAAAATCATACAGACTAAAATGACAGCCATTTCTTTTCTTGGTTCAAAGAAAGCGACTGTAGAAATCAGTAAAGCCGAAAGAAACAACAGTAAAATAAAATTCACTCTTTCACTTAGTTTTGTAAAGAGAAAACTAGCCAAGAGCTGAGAGAGCAATATCAATGAAAATGTCACACCAAGATCAAAATAAGTGACATTAATATTATGATCTTTAAATATCCACTGCCAATACTGCGAGAATATATTGAAAAAAATCAATGAAAAATAAAAGCATAAAGAGATATAAGGAACTTTAATAAAAATAGATAACATCTCCTTAGCTTCACAAATGAGAGAATTCGCTTTATTTGGTTTTTTCTCCCCCTTCAAGTCATCAAGAAAAAACAAACCAAATAGTGTCGTCATCAACATTAAAAACGCCGCGATATACCATATATATTGGCTCGAATAATCAGCAAAATATGCCCCGATTAAACTGAATATAAACATGCCGATGTAATTATATTGAGAGCTGGAACCAAGCACTTTTTTAGTGGATGTCAATTTTTCTTTTGCATATTGAACAAGTAAAGCATTATAGGCTCCAGCAATTAATGTCAGCGATAAGGCATTAAAAGTTTCTGCCAAAAGAAAACCATAAAAGCTTGTAGAAAATCCCATGAGAAAGAGCCATGTGGCAGCAAAAGCCGCTGCCAAAACGATCGATATTTTATAACTTTTTCGATCAGCAAAATATCCCAGAGGAATATCGGTAACCATCATAATAAAAGCCTGAAACGACTTAATGACACCTATATCAATAAGCGTTAAGCCTTTTTCAAGCATATAAAAGACAATAAAGGCGCCAGTTAAAATCCTTATACCGTTAAATAAAAAGCCAAACGCTAATATACTTGTCATGCACTCCCCCAATAACGCCAAAAAAGGCACCCGTATACATCATTTTATATCAATATAAAAGCTTACATTTTACGACAAATAGGACTATAATCGCTATAAGGATTTCCAATCCTATCAATTTGATACCCCAAAAAATGCTGGGAAAATGCCTGAAAAATCAATAAACAATGTTCTTTCTATAATTTGATATTTGAAGAATCCGTTAAATATTTTACTGTCTCAAGAGCAGCCAAAAAACCAGCAACAACATTTACGGATCTATTTAAAGTATTCATATCGTTTTGCTTAATAGTCTTAACACACTCAAACTCATTAATATCCTTCATAAGCTTCTGATTCTAAAACAGGCATATCATCTGGTTTTACCTAAAATAATAAGCAACCAACAACAGTATTGACCATAGCTAAAGCAGCATACAACAGCACCATCTTCACATTGAAGACAGCTTGTTTTAAAAAAAACGACACACCCTTTTTACTTCAACCTTATGCGATTTTTACCTCAACCTTGCCCAAAGCGTGTATGAATATAATCACTCAAAAGCGCTTCAAATTCTTCAGCAATGTGATCACCCCGTAAAATTTTTACCTTTTGTCCCTCAATAAAAACAGGTGCCGCAGGACTTTCCCCCACTCCAGGCAAAGAGATTCCAATATCCGCATGCTTTGACTCCCCCGGTCCATTGACGATACATCCCATCACAGCAACCTTCAAGCTTTCAACGCCAGGGTATTTTTCACGCCAAACAGGCATATTTTTGTATAAATCTGCTTCAATTTTTTGTGCCAATTGTTGAAAGACCGTTGAGGTTGTGCGCCCACAACCAGGACAAGCCGCAACAACAGGCAAAAATTGCCGAAACCCCATCACTTGCAAAAGTTCTTGCCCCACCTTTACTTCTCGTGTCCGATCACCACCAGGTTTTGGTGTTAAGGAAATTCGTATCGTATCACCAATCCCTTGCTGTAATAAAATACCCAAAGCCACCGAAGAAGCAACAATGCCCTTTGTTCCCATCCCAGCTTCCGTTAATCCCAAATGAAGAGCATAATCACAACGCGCCGCCAAGGTGGTATAAACAGCAATAAGATCTTGGACATCACTCACTTTAGCAGAAAGAATAATTTTATCACGCCCCAATCCTAACTCTTCTGCTAAAGCAGCCGAAAGCAAAGCCGACTGAACAACAGTTTCCCGCATCACTTCAGCAACCGATAAAGGATTTTCTTGCTGTGCATTTTCATTCATAAGCCGTGTTAACAACGCATTATCAAGAGAGCCCCAATTCACGCCAATGCGAATAGGTTTATGATACCGACAAGCAATCTCTATAATTTCTGCAAATTGACGATCTTTTTTTGCGCCAAAACCAACATTTCCAGGATTGATGCGATATTTTGCAAGCGCCTCAGCACACGCAGGATGCTCAGATAAAAGCTTATGACCAATATAATGAAAATCCCCCACCAATGGGATAAAAAATCCTAACCTCTCCAATCGCTCCCGTATTTTTGGTACAGCCGCCGCCGCTTCATCGCGATCAACAGTAATTCGAACCAATTGTGAACCAGCTTGCCAAAGAGCAGCTACTTGAGAAACAGTTGCATCAACATCAGCGGTATCTGTATTAGTCATTGACTGTACAACTATCGGGCTCTGCCCCCCAATAATCACATCACCAACAACAACACCAACAGATCGACGACGCTCAAGTGGTTTAGATAAAAAATAGGTCGTACTCATCAAGTCCTCAAATTTTTAAAACCTGCGCTATCAATCATTATTTACATTGACTTCCTCCGCGCTTCAAAGGACGAAAATTACACCGCCCACCAATCTTAACAGATTGCTCTCAAAAGGTTCTACCTACTAACACTGATGCAATACAATCCATAGGTGGATTCATTCTATAGACGCACCGGATAAGTTCTACTACTTCTGTTCAAGTTTATACTTCTACACTTGGTTGCTTCAAAAAGAAACTGAAACAAAACAGAGACAATACTGTATTTTTAAGTTGCATGCCGATACCTTAATCAACGTCACCACAAAACAATGTTTTACAACACAACAGATAACGCCTATCAAAGCGCAATTTTTAAAAATGCATGAAAGACATCGCCAAATTAATCCAACATATTGATTTATAATAATCTATTTTTTACAAATTTGAATAGCACCCCAAATATCGTAAGATTTCCTCATTTTAAATCTTCTTAATTGAATCAATCAATACCACTCCCTACAGCCACAAGAGAATAGGTAGATAAAAATTCCTTATAAACTATTTCAAGTGCCAAAAGCTATCCCAACACTTTAAACAAACAAAAAAATGAAGACATCGCACACCATCTTTATGAATGAATCTTACACCATTTTGTAAAAATTTTTACCTTACATCCTTAACAAACACCATCACGAAATAAACTCAAGCACATTAAGAAATGCCTCATTAAACCCAAACTCTTAACTCTCATCTCACCCACGCGCGGCATTATCAATGCAACCTTTCAATTTTCAAGCCGTTATAGCAAAACCCCAAACACAATTCCACCTGTCACGCAACAATTTAACATATGAAGGAGTCAATAAATGTGTCTATTTTCACCCCATAGAAAAAATGCTAAAATTAAAAAACGTATAGCACAATTAAAAAGAGAGCTGGTCCCCGTAAATCATTGGAGTTTTCAAAATGATAGCTTTGAAAACATTTCTGAGCTGTTTAACACATGGAAACAAAAAGGCCGTCACGCACTTTATCACCTCAACGAACATGCTACAGAATTAAAGAAAAAAGCGAAAGAAAATCCTAAAAAAACCCTCGCATTAGCAGCAGGAGTCGTTTTAGTAAGCTTCTTACTGATCCGTAAAAATTAATAACACAACCAATAACCTTCCCTTTTAATGCCCGCCTCAAAACGGGCATTTTTATGGTTTACAAAATATAAACTTTACGTCTTCCTCCTAACTTTACGCCCTCTCCCAAAAGGATAAGTTTCCCATCCGACCCAGTCTATAATCCAGTTTTTTATCTGGCATCCCCCCCTACCCCCATCTTCCAAACATGCGGTGACACCACACCTCAAAGGACAGTGTTGTGCAAAACCACAGGCAAAGCTTCCAATACTCCACCCCCTACTGAGTTAGTTCAAAAGAAATGGAAGTGAGTAAAGATGCATGCGCTTTAATATTCTAAGGAACATTATTTTACATCATGACATAAAAGTATAAGAAGCCTAAGAGCTTTAAAACATGTAGTATAGCAAACCAAACGAAATCTTCCAATGTAAACAACCACTTGCTATAAGTAAATGACGCAAAAATTAAACTGAAAAAACCCAAAATTTCATCCTCCAGAATCGACTCGCTGCGAAGTATCTACATAGGTAACCACGGACATGCCAGGAATGAGTTTTTCAATCCCTTCCTGCCCAGGATCTAAAGCAATCCGTACTGAAATACGTTGCGCAATTTTGATAAAATTACCAATTGTCGTATCCGTTTTTAACAATGAAAACTCTGAGCCTGTAGCAGGTGCAAAACGAACCACACGCCCTGTTAACTTTTTGTTGTTCAATGCATCAACAGAAAAAACAACCGGTTGTCCCACACGCATCTGAGAAAGTTGCGTTTCCTTATAATTAGCAATAATCCAAATATCATCAGAAATAACAGAGACCAATTGTGTCCCCGGCATAACATATTGCCCTACCCGCGCTCCAACTAATCCAATATAGCCTGTTCGAGGAGATAAAATCTTTGTGTGATCGAGATTAAGTTTTGCCAACTCAACACTCACCTTCGCTCCCGCAATTTCTGACTGTAAACTTTGCCGTTCAAGATCCAATTGTTTTTGCAATTGGCGTTTTGTTTCGAGAGCTGTCAAGAGTTGTGAAAGAGGACGAGAAACAGAACTTGCCGCATCACCAAAACCTAACTTTTTACTATCTGGAACAACATTGGAAAATGCTCGTGAACGCGCCAATTCCACCTCTGCTGTATTAATTTCGCCCTGCAAAAGCTGTGCTTGTAATTCAATACTTGCCAGTTTTGCATTTTTTGAATCGAGAACAGCCTGTGCCCGTGCAAGCTGCTGCCGAAAAAGAGAATCATCGAGCTCAAAAAGCAGCATTCCCTTTTCAACACGTTGATAATCTTGCACATAAATCCGTGCAATCACCCCAGAGATCTGTGAACTAACCAGAGTAACATTGCCCTTAATAGAAGCATTATCCGTTATTTGAATGTTACTCACAAAAGGAGGAAGCCTCCAAGCCCACAAAATCAGCAAAACACCCGTAATGCCCGATAGGAATGCAACAATCGTAGCTTTTGACCGTAATTTTTTTATCATTTTTTGCACCCCTCTTTCTATGACATTACTCTACTTTTCTAATGCACGCAAAGAGCATGACTTAACAATCATTGTGACAAGAAAAATAACGAATACAACCATTGAAATATAAAAATAAAGCCGAAAAACGTCATCATAAGCAAAAATATTTGCTGTTAACTTAAATTTCTCTATCAACATAGAAGTACCCTGCTCACTTCTCAAGCCATTGGGAACAGAAACACCATAAGAAGGCGAAAATAAAGTATTCATCTCACCAGAAATAAGCGGATCAGTAATAATAATATTTTGTGTTAAGGACTCAAAGTTCTTATGGGCAAAATAAAACTGAAGGCTGCCAAAAAAAGCCGACCCCATCAATCCCCCTGTCACTTGCGTTAGCAAAAAAACAGCAATAAAACTTAAAACGTAACGCGGTCCTCGCTCACCAGCGATCACAAACCCTTTGAAAAGAGCAGGAGGCAAAAAAAGTGCATAACTAAAACTCACCAACCCTTGGCTCAACATCATATCTTGTGGGCGCGTTAAATGGTTTACATGACTATCTAAATAAGCTCCTAACGCCAAACAACCCAAAGACAACAAATAAAAATAATCCTCACGCCCCGCCCGTAAAAAAAAGACACAAACAGCCCCCCCTAACAGAATCCCTAATGTCACCGCAAGATACATGGGCGCCATCTCACGATTGAGCAAACCAAAAAGATTAAAAAACCCTACGGGCAAATTTGACCGCTCCAATAAAAAAACATGAAAAATAAATAAAATAAAAACAGATTGGACCATTTCTTTACTGAAAATCCAACGGAGATCAATCAACGGTTTTTCTCTATTAAGCTCAATAATAATAGCAATAGCCAACGAGAAAATAGCAAGTGCGAGCCCCCAACCAATCCATGGTGCTTCATACCACCAATACAATATGCCAACAGACATGATCACAGCATTTAATCCAAGACCAAGAGCAATCAAACCATAGCTTATCCAATCTAATTTTTGAATAACCTTACTACGCACAACAGGAGTAAGAGGCAAAGTATAGATACAGACCAAGCTGATAAGAACCAACCCCATTTCCAGAGCGGAAAGACTGGAAAAACCACCATTTTCCAGCAAATCAGGAGAAATCAAACGTGATAAAGGTGCCGCTAAAGCCGCATTCATATAATTCAAACTAAGACCAACAGTAAACTTCTTTGCTGGAGCAAAAGCCTCCATCATATAAAGCAGCGCAAGCGAAGCCAAAGGAGCAGCAGCAATCCCAGCAAAAAAGCGAATAATCAATGCAGAACGCAAATCCGTAACAAAGAGCTGCAACACGCAAACCAAAACAAAGCCAAGAATTGATAATTCAGCAAAAGCGCGCAGCCCAAATTGATAGCGGATTTTGATCAACATAATCGCTACACTCACATTTGGCGCCATATAAGCCGCTACCAGCCATGTCGTCTCGGCCAAAGTTGCATGAAAATCACCCGTAAGATGGACAATGTTAGACTGAACAATATTAGCCCCTAAACCATAAGCCCATTGCAAAATAAGAGAAGCAAAAATATAAACAAAGCACTTTGGCAAAGGTCCGGCAAAGACACGACCAGGATGAGGAAAAGGTTTTGCACTCCTTTTAGCAGACACAACCGTACTCTTTTTTCCGCTCATGTCATCTTTTCCTGTATACTCTGCTACGCTTCTATCAACACAGCACCATCAGCTGACAACTGCTGGAAAAAAGCCTCTATTTTATGATTGTCCTCATCACTTGTCCCTCCTTCTAACGTCGCTTGAATCTGCAAAATCTGCTGTTCTAATACATCAAAAGAAAGATTCTCTACAGCCACAACGTGCTCTACCAATAAAGAGCAGCCCGAAAAGGTAATATTTGCAACGCCCCCGCATACAGCAAATAATTTTTCACCCAAAGAGGTGCGAACATGAACACTGCCCAACACAATACTTGCCGCCAATGGCGCATGGTGCGCCATAACTGTCAAATAACCTGAGGCTGAAGGAAGAACAACAGACACGACCTGCTCTGAAAACACAATTTTTTCAGGCGATACAAGCTCAAATAAAAAATGCTCTTCTCTATTGTTTTCCACAAAAGTCTCCACAATACCCGATATAAGGACTCTCCGTTTTCTCCAACGACTCGTCCTTTTTAACGAAAAATACCCATGACAGTTTTCTCTTGAATAAGAAGCTTCTTACTAAGAAGCCTCTGCCATGAGACGCTTTCCTTTTTCAAGTGCTTCATCAATCGAACCAACCATATAAAAAGCAGCTTCTGGCAAATCATCATAATCGCCAGCACAAAGCCCCTTAAAGCCTTTGATTGTCTCTTCCAAAGGAACGAGTTTCCCCGGTGAACCAGTAAAGGCTTCCGCAACATGGAAAGGTTGCGAAAGGAAACGTTCAATTTTACGCGCCCGCCCCACCAGCAATTTGTCATCTTCAGAAAGTTCATCCATTCCAAGAATAGCAATAATATCCTGAAGCGCTCTATAACGTTGTAAAATGGTTTGCACTTGACAAGCAACAGTGTAATGCTCTTCCCCCACAATCAATGGATCCAACATACGCGAGAAAGAGTCAAGCGGATCAACCGCTGGATAAATCCCCTTTTCCGCAATAGAGCGCGAAAGAACAGTTGTTGCATCCAAATGAGCAAAAGACGCTGCCGGCGCCGGATCCGTCAAGTCATCTGCCGGAACATAAATTGCCTGAACGGAAGTAATAGAGCCTGTTTTTGTACTAGTAATACGTTCTTGCAACGCCCCCATATCTGTTGCCAAAGTTGGCTGATACCCCACAGCAGAAGGAATACGCCCTAAAAGAGCAGACACCTCAGCTCCTGCTTGCGTGAAACGGAAAATATTATCCACAAAGAAGAGAACATCTTGTCCTTCATCACGGAAACTTTCTGCAATTGTCAATCCTGAAAGAGCCACACGCGCACGCGCTCCTGGTGGTTCATTCATTTGCCCGTAAACAAGGGCACACTTTGACCCTTCCGTTGAACCATTATTCTCTTTTGGATTCACATTCACGCGGCTTTCGATCATTTCATAATAAAGATCATTTCCTTCACGTGTACGTTCTCCCACACCAGCAAATACAGAATAGCCACCATGTGCCTTTGCAATATTGTTTATAAGCTCCATAATGAGAACGGTTTTTCCAACACCAGCACCACCAAACAAGCCAATTTTACCTCCTTTAGAATAAGGGGCTAACAAATCCACGACTTTAATACCGGTGACAAGAATTTCCGAAACAGTCGATTGTTCAACATATTCAGGTGCCTCTTGGTGAATAGAACGTGTTTTGGTTGAAGCGATTGGTCCCACATTATCCACCGGTTCCCCAATCACATTCATAATACGTCCCAACGTTGCTTCTCCTACAGGAACGCTAATTTGTGTGCCTGTATCCACAACCTTTTGGCCCCGCATCAAACCATCAGTCGTATCCATAGCAATCGTACGCACAGTATTTTCACCCAAATGCTGCGCAACTTCTAATACTAAGCGATTACCTAAATTCTCTGTTTCCAAAGCGTTGAGAATATTTGGCAATTCACCTTCAAATTGCACATCAACGACAGCACCAATAATCTGCTTGATTTCACCAACAGCGCCTTTTGCACGCTCTTCTTTTTTTGCGGATGTATCTTTTTTTACAGGTGTATCTTTAGCTGCATCACGCGCAGGTACAGAGGAAGCCTTTACATCCACTTGAGATTTCGAAGCGGCTTTTTTCACGCTGGAACGAGCAGCTGGTTTCTTTTTTTCACCTTTTTCTGTTCCTTTGCTTGAGGTTACTGCTTTTACCATCAATCCTTACCTTCTCCATTTAAAGCGCTTCAGCGCCCGCAATAATTTCGATCAATTCTGTCGTAATCTGTGCTTGACGTTGACGATTATAAGCCACCGTCAATTTACTAATCATTTCACCCGCATTGCGCGATGCATTATCCATAGCTGTCATCTTGGCGCCCATTTCACCAGCAACATTTTCTAGCAAAGCCCGAAAGATTTGCACCGAAAGATTACGTGGTACAAGGGCCTCTAAAAGAGACGCAGCATCAGGTTCATATTCATAAACAATCGATTGTGAACCTTTGTTATGATCGGTTTGCTCCACAATATCTATTGCCCTAACAGTTGCTTTTGGAGCAACCATTGGAATCAAATCCAAAGCTGTTGGACGCTGATTAATTACGGAAACAAATTCAGAATAAAACAGCGTACAAACATCGAAAGCGCCTTCATTGAATAAATCAACAATCCGTTGACTAATCATCACTGCTTCTGCAAAACCAATTCGCTTTACAGCATGCAAATCGATATGATCAATTATCAAGCCTTTGTAATCACGCGATAAAATATCCGCGCCTTTTTTACCCACAGTGATAATTTTTACTATTTTATCAGTCGCCAACAATGCCTTAATCTGTTCACGTGCACGACGAGCAATTTGCACGTTAAAAGCACCACACAAACCGCGCTCAGCAGTACACACCACCAAAAGATGCACATCATCGCGCCCCGTACCACGCATAAGAGTAGGCGCATCAACACCATCTACATCAGCAGCAACACTGGTCAAAATATCAGCCATTCTCTTCGCATAAGGGCGTGCAGACTGCGCTGCCTCTTGAGCACGATGCAACCTTGCCGCTGCAACCATTTGCATAGCTTTGGTAATCTTTTGTGTTGCTTTAACCGAAGCGATACGGTCTCTAAGATCTTTTAGTGAAGCCATTCAAGCATTCCATCAATTCATCACGAGAAATTTTTCGCATAAGTATCAAGAACAGTTATCAACTTATCTTTCAGCTCATCTGTTATTTGCTTTTGCTCAGCAATTGCCTTTAAGAGATCTTGATAATCACTACGCAAAAGCACTAAAAGTCCCTGCTCAAACCGCGCAACATCAGAAACCGCCAAAGCATCAAGATAGCCATTCACACCCGCGAAAATAACCACCACCTGTTCTTCTGTTTTGAGCGGAGAAAATTGTGGCTGCTTCAACAGCTCTGTCAAGCGCGCACCCCGATTTAACAAACGCTGGGTTGACGCATCCAAATCAGAGCCAAACTGCGCAAAAGCTGCCATTTCACGATATTGCGCCAATTCACCTTTAATCGAGCCAGCAACTTGCTTCATCGCCTTAATTTGTGCAGCAGAACCAACACGCGATACAGAAAGACCAACATTTACAGCAGGACGAATTCCTTGATAAAACAAATTAGTCTCTAGAAAAATTTGCCCATCAGTAATCGAAATCACATTTGTAGGAATATAGGCAGAAACATCATTTGCTTGCGTTTCAATAACTGGCAAAGCTGTCAACGACCCAGATCCATTTTCCGCATTCAACTTCGCAGCCCGCTCTAAAAGACGCGAATGCAGATAGAAAACATCTCCCGGATAAGCTTCACGACCTGGAGGACGACGCAATAAAAGAGACATTTGACGATACGCCACCGCCTGTTTTGACAAGTCATCATAACCAATCAAAGCATGTTGCCCATTATCACGGAAATACTCACCCATAGCACACCCAGCAAGAGGTGCAATAAATTGCAGTGGTGCTGGATCAGAAGCGGTCGCTGCAACAATAATAGAATATTCCAGCGCTCCACGTTCTTCTAAAACTTTAACGAATTGTGCCACCGTCGAACGTTTTTGACCGATAGCCACATAAATACAATAAACTTTGTCTTGCTCTCGTCCAGCCCCTTTTTCATGAAAAGGTTTTTGGTTTAAAAATGTATCGAGCAAAATTGCTGTTTTTCCTGTTTGGCGATCACCAATCACCAATTCACGCTGCCCCCGTCCAATAGGGATGAGTGCGTCAATCGCTTTCAATCCGGTCGACATCGGTTCATGGACAGACTGACGCGGAATAATTCCAGGAGCCTTAACATCGACACGACGACGCTCTGTTGCTTTAATGGGCCCCTTACCATCGATAGGGTTTCCCAACGCATCAACCACACGCCCAAGCAAAGCCGGCCCCACAGGAACATCGACGATAGCACCTAACCGCTTTACACAATCACCTTCACGAATATCACGATCTGAGCCAAAAATGACCACACCAACATTATCAACTTCCAAATTGAGTGCCATACCACGCACACCGTTTGGAAAAGCGACCATTTCCCCTGCTTGGACATTATCCAAACCATAAACGCGAGCAATACCATCCCCTACAGAGAGAACCCAACCAATTTCTGAAACCTCAGCCTTTTGGTCAAAGTTTTTGATTTGCTCTTTTAGAATTTTTGAAATTTCAGATGGTCTAATATCCATCAGCTGACCTCTTTTTTCAATGCAAGCTTAAGTGAAGACAATTTTGTGAGAAGAGACGTATCAATTTGAGACGACCCCACACGAACGATTAATCCACCAAGAATTGTTGGATCCACAACGATGTGCAGCAAGACTTTTCCTCCAACAACACCTTCCAAAGCCTCACACAACTCTTGTCTTTGTTGAGAACTTAAGGGGCGCGCAGAAACAATTTGCGCAGTAACCTGCCTACGAGCGCGTGCAACACAATGCTGGAAAGCACGTAAAATACCAAATACAGCACTAAGCCTACGGTTTGTGGCAATAACGCGTAAAAAATTACCAATGACCTGCCCTGCATTTTTATCAGCAAATTTGATGTTTGCACAAACAGATTGCATCACCTTAATTTGCTCTTTAACTGAAAAGAATGGACTAAGCACAAAGCGTTTTAAATCCTTATGCTCCAAAACAAGCAAAAGATCCTCTACTGCCTTTTCAACCTTTTCAACGTTTCCGGCTTCTTGAACGCAATCAAAAAGCGCTTGCGCATAGCGTTGATCTACCAACGGCAGCGGTATGAGAGAAAATGAATCCGACACGAAATACCGCCTCTTTCCCTTGAGCGACTCTCTGATAGTTATCAGATGAAATGAAACAGACATTCTCAATCTTAAGAATCTTTTTCTTAAAACCTAGAACAAAAATCACTTGGTTTCTAGCATAGACATAGCCGACTCGCAACACCACAAATCGCTGCTTTTTAAAAATTTTAATAAAATATTCAAAATATTTTTGAAAAGCATTTTTTTTAGATATACAGGATGGCATCACAGTTTTTTTATGCCTCTTTTTGACATTCTCTGAGCGATTTTTTCACTCTCTTTGATTTTTCTTCAAATGCCCTTGCCACCAAACGCTCTTGTCACCATAAAAAAACACTCCCTTTATCACCACAAGACCTTTAATGAGATGCAGCTGCGATTGAAAAAGTCTATTATTTCAAACTGATAAGAAAGAAAAAACAATGAATATCCTCCTAAAAATTAAAGAAAACATTGATCTTTTTTCTTCAAATACCCACTCCTTTTAAAAAATTTCACCAAGTAATATTTTCTTGTAAGCACACTCTTTAAATATACAAAACATTGATTTATAATGATAATATATCATTTTTCATACCGGATAAGCTTCAAATATCGACAAATTCTCTCTTTTCAAATTTTTTTATCAAAATCACGCCCTTCATTAAGCCCGCGTAGCTTCACTTTATATGGCACTATATTGCACTGATTTTAGAAGAAACATAGATCAATATCAATTTGAACGCGAATAGAATTGGGTATTTTGGGTGTACAACTAAGCATTTTCAGCCCTTATAATCCGCCTATCAAAAGAATACTGTCCCTCATACAAAAAAGAAGTAAAAGCCGAAATGATAGTGCCCTCGAAGAAGAGAGGCCCTTCTGCTGGTTCTATAACAAAGATATTTTTTCCCGTGGCTCCACTTAATGCAATGGACATGTATCATATTTTGCTGCCTGGATGCTTATTCTGAATAATATAAGAGTTCAAGTAAAGCACCTTAAGCAAAGAGACCTTCACTTTATGCGATACTGGTTTTAGAAAAAACTTTGCGGATCAATATCAATTTGAACCCGAACGGAACTGGGCATTTTGGGTGTACCGCTAAGCATTGCACGTATAAACCCTTGTATATCAAAAGAACGCTGTCCTTGCAGCAAAAGCCGAAAACGATAACGCCCCCGAACCAAAGCCAAAGGCGCTTCTGCTGGTCCCATAACCGAGATATTTTTTTCCCGTGGCGCTGCCTGACGCAATGCGCGCGCATAATATTCTGCTGCTTGGCGCTGTTGTGCAGACACAATCAAAGAGGCAAGCCGCCCATAGGGGGGCAAATGATAATGCTGACGCGCTGCAATCTCACGTGTGTAAAAATCTTCTGGCTGGCATGCAAGTAAGGCTTTGATGACCGGATGATCTGGTTGATAAGTTTGCAATAATCCTAAACTTTTCAATCCCACACGCCCTGCTCTTCCGGTAACTTGAGAAAGCAGCTGATAGGTACGTTCACTTGCGCGTAAATCGCCATTGGCAAGACCAAGATCAGCATCAATAACACCAACCAGAGAGAGCTTGGGAAAATGATGTCCTTTAGCGACTAACTGTGTTCCAATAATAATGTCCACATCGCCATTTGCAATGGCTTGTAATTCGCTTCGCAACTTCCCAATCCCTCCTTTGAGATCTGTTGAAAGAATCAATGATCGCGCTTGAGGAAAAAGCATTTGTGTTTCTTCGGCAATTCTTTCCACACCCGGTCCGCAAGCCACAAGATGATCTAATGTCCCGCATTCAGGACAGGCTTCAGGAAGTGGTTCATGATATCCACAATGATGACATTTCAGTTGCCCTTGCGCACGATGTTCGACCAACCAACTTGAACAATCGGTACAATGAAAACGATGTCCGCAAATTCGGCATAAAGTCAAAGGTGCATAACCACGACGATTAAGAAAAAGAAGAGCTTGTTCGCCCTTATCAAGCGTTTGTTTTAAAGCCCTTTCAAGAGCAAAGGAAATAAAGCGCCCCTTTTGCACTCCTCCTTGGCGCATATCAATCACCCGCAACTGTGGAAGTGCAACTTCTTTAAAACGGGAAGGTAAATGCACCTTTTGATAACGCCCTTTTAAAACATTGGCTTGGCTTTCAATCGACGGTGTTGCTGAAGATAAAATAACAGGAAAATGCTCAAAAGAGCCCCGTGCAACAGCCATATCACGCGCATGATAAAAAATGCGCTCTTCTTGTTTATAAGCGCTATCGTGCTCTTCATCGACAACAATCAAGCCAAGCTCATGAAAGGGAAGAAAAAGTGCTGAACGAGCCCCCGCAACGACACGCACCCGCCCTTCTGCAACTTGCCGCCAGACGCGTTCTCTACGACGTGGCGTCAGATCAGAATGCCATTCTGCTGCCGCAGCGCCAAAGCGTGCATAAAAACGATCTAAAAACTGCTGCGTTAAAGCAATTTCCGGCAATAAAATTAAAACCTGCTTACCTCCTCTGAAGGCTTGAGCGACCGCTTCAAAATAAACCTCTGTCTTTCCTGATCCGGTAACACCATCAAGCAAAAAAACTTGAAACTGAGAAGATAAAACACCTTCCCGCAATAATGTTGCTGCTTCATTTTGCGCTCCCTGCAACTGAGGAGGACAAAAATCAGGATCAGGCATTGCCACAAGATCAGGAGCAGGAACCTTAACATCTTCAAAAATTCCTAGCGCTTTTAAACCTTCAACAACAGAAACCGAAGTTCCAGCCGCATGTGCCAGACCAGAACGTGTCCATATCTTCTCATTACGCACCAATTCCAAAATCCGTGATCGCGCTGGTGTGAGACGTTCTACATTTCCACCACAATATCGCAAACCCAGCATCTGCGCTTCCGGCTCTAAAGCAGCCGGTACCGACAAAACCAATCGCGCTACAAGACCAAAAGATGCCATTGTATAGCGACTAACAAAACGCAAAAATGTGATCATTTCTGCCTTTAATGGGGGACAATCAAAAACATGAAGCAGAGAGCGTAATTTTTCACGCGCCACAGGAGCAGACTTTTGCCCATCGGCTGTCTGCTCTCCAACGTCCACAACAAAACCGCAAAGCTCACGCCCCATCAACGGAACCCGAACAAAGGAACCAACGTTCACCTCCATAGAAGATGGAACTTTATAACTATAAGCGTGAGCAACAGGAAGAGGAACCAATACGGATACAATCTTTTCCTCTATCATGTTTGAATTCATCTTTTAAACCAATCTACGACCTATTGAACACCAACAGGCCTAAACCTTAATCTTTAAACACTCTTATAAAATTCATTGCAGGATTCAATCCCCCCGATTACAACACTTTTCTAACAAAAATTCTTTTTAATACTCATTTCATCACCAAAGTGCCAATAAAAGAACCAATCTCATCGTCTATAATAAAAAACTCTATAGCAAAAAAAACAGCGCCATTCTTCTGTGCAAATAAAGCGCATCACTATTAAGCATTCAACATGCTATCGGTTAAGTGCATCCTTCAACAAAGCGATCCCATAATATGACTTCTTCCCAACGCACACTTTTATTTTTTTACCGCCTCATATCTCAATTTATCTTCAACAAACTGATTTATAAAGATATAATCATTATTCTACCTATTGTAATAAAAACCCTCAATACGATAATTTTTCTCATTTCAACCCCATCGAGGAACATTTGTAAATCCTTATTGATGAAAGAGTATCCCATGATTTTAATTATAGAGAGAATAATATTGCAAATGGAGCCGTTACAATATTCACCTTGGCTTTGTGCCAAAACGTGAAAACACGTGTATACATCTTTCAGCTTGATTGAGAATCAAGCAACAATACAAGCAGCACAAAAGCGTATTGTTGAAGAATGGAGAACACAGAATAAATCAATGTAATTGACCATAAAAAAACCCTTCATGCGTAAAATTTTACAGGCGTTCTTCAACAGTGTTTTACGACAAAATAAATCCATCCGCTTTCATCAAAAACAAAGTTAAACATACCCCCTAAAAAAGGAAGGTATCTTATGATGCACTCTCAAATATCAAGAGCAATCGCAAATAGGAAATGAGCAAAGTGTTTGATAATGCTAGCTTATTTCCATAAATATAAAAACACCGCTACGCAAAGATGCCAATACGCAAAAATGTTGGTACGCAATGAATTCTATACCTTATCACGAGTAACACTATGAAATGGGTGTGGAAACGATAAATCATATTTCTTTACCGAAAACGGGTACATGATTAACACCATAGCATTCTTGTTCTTTACACAGATATTAATTCTTTCTCTTGCTTTTGCAGTCAACAATAGCGCATAACAAAAAATAGGATAAAGCTAAAAAGAAGAGGTTAGAGATGAAATTTTTTGTGGATAGCGCCAATATTGAAGAAATTCAAGAGTTACAGAATTTAAGCCTTGTTGATGGTGTTACCACCAATCCCTCTCTTATCCTAAAATCAGGACGCAATATTCTTGATGTTACAAAAGAAATTTGTGCTCTCGTTAGCGGACCTGTTTCTGCTGAAGTTGCAGCAACAGAATTTGAAAGCATCATGAAAGAAGCAGCTGTTTTAGCAAAGATTGCCGACAATATTTGTATCAAGCTTCCTTTAACACTCGATGGATTAAAAGCCTGTAAAGCCCTCACAGCAGCAGGACTAAAAACAAATCTCACCCTTTGTTTTTCTGCCAATCAAGCCTTATTAGCCGCCAAAGCAGGCGCAACATTCGTTTCACCTTTTATTGGTAGACTTGATGATTGTGGAAATGATGGAAGTGAACTGCTTCATGAAATTCGCACAATTTATGATAACTATAACTTTGAAACACAAATCTTGGCCGCTTCAATCCGCACCGTTAATCATGTCAAAGAAGCAGCACTCAGTGGTGCTGACATTGCAACAGTTCCACCAGCAATCTTAAAAGCACTGGTCAAACACCCTCTCACCGACAAAGGGTTGCAAATATTCCTCGACGACTGGAAAAAAACAGGACAAAATATTGCTTAATATCTAGAATTTTTATTGGAAAGATCTTTTGAAAGTAACAAAAAGATCTGTTCAGCCAACTCTTCCGCAACACGTTTTTTTGCATCTTCTTCTGCTTGCAGCGTTGCATATTCTTGACGAAGTCGCTCAAAAGATGCATTCATCATTGCTGTTCCTTTTGCAACAAGAGTATTTTTCATATCCTGCAAAGTGTAAGAAGCTCTGCTCATAACAGTTCCAACAGAAGGTCGTCCCTTTCTCTTTTTCTCGAAATCAACCTCTATCTGCATAGATTCTCTTGTAAAGACGGATATCTGTAATGCCAATTGATAAGCAGGTAGAGAAGGTTTAGCACCATTTCCATACAAAAGAAAAAGCAGATGGTTGCACACCATTTGTCCAAAACGATCCGAAGGTTCTTCCACAACAATAGAAGCAAGCTTTTGCGCTAATCCCAAAGAAGCTTGTCCAGAAGGGTATCCAGAAGCAGGATTCCCATAAGAAGCAGAATCCATTGTCATTGCACTCTGCAACTCTTGACGGTAAAGCGGTTCAACTTTGCATCCACACAACAGTGTGAATACACCAGCTAAAATGACAAGAATAGAACTTCTAAAAAACGACATTCACAATCCTTTGTGGAACAACAATGATTTTTTTCACAGGCTTTTCAATTAGCTGCGCCTTTACAAAATCTAACGCCAAAACCGCTTCTTTAATCATCACCTCATCAGCAGTTGCTGCAACGCTCACCTCACCACGTTTTTTACCATTAATTTGTACTGGCAAAGTATAGCATTCCGCAACGGTTAACGTGGGATCATAAATAGGCCAAGCAAGCGCAGATATTAAATTTTTTCCCCCTAAAGCAGCATGACATTCTTCTGCTAAATGGGGCATCATGGGTGCAATCATAGCAAGAAAAAAATCCATGGCTTGACGTAAAGAAGCTTTCATTTCATCGTCAACACTTTCTATCCTATTTAACAACGGCGCCATAATATTCAAGAATTCATAAAGGCGTGCAATAGCCCGATTAAAAGCGAATTTTTCCAAATCATCTTCTACAGCGTGGAGCGTGCGATGTGCGACCTTTGAGAGTTCCAAAGCCGCTCCCTGATGCCCTGCACAAGGCGCCACATCCTTTAAAATAGAAGCACTCACAGCCACATGGCGCCAAACACGCTGTACAAAGCGATGTGCACCTTCAACACCAGATTCTGTCCAAATGACATCTCGCTCGGGAGGAGAATCTGACAACACAAACCAACGCACAGTATCAGCGCCATAAGATGCAATAATATCATCAGGATCAACGACATTCTTTTTTGATTTTGACATTTTCTCAATCAAACCAATCGTCACTTCACTTTGATCGGTTAATTTATAAGCACACCGCTTTCCATCTTTTTCAACAATCGAAATTTCTGCTGGAGAAACCCACCCTTGATCATCTCGATAGGTTTCATGCACCACCATCCCTTGGGTAAAAAGCCCCTTAAAAGGCTCATCTACCGTCACATGACCGACCAATTTCATGGCACGCATAAAAAAGCGCGCATAAAGAAGATGCAAAATGGCATGCTCAATTCCACCAATATATTGTTGCACAGGCAACCATTCAGCTGTTGCTTGTTTGTCAACAGGTTCCTGCGCAAAAGGAGCCGTAAAGCGTGCATAATACCAAGAAGAGTCAACAAATGTGTCCATGGTATCGGTTTCGCGTTTGGCAGGTTGACCACAGGAAGGACAAGTAACATTCTGCCATGTTTCATGTCGTGCAAGAGGATTTCCTGGTTGATCAAAAGTAACATCATCAGGCAACACAACCGGTAAATTGGCACGTGGAACAGGAACAACCCCACAAGTTGTACAATGGATCATCGGAATGGGGCACCCCCAATAACGTTGACGCGAAATCCCCCAATCACGCAAACGAAATTGCACTGTTTTCTTCCCTTGCGGTTGCCCATTGAGCATTTGTTTTTCAAGCTTTTTAGCAGCTTCTTCAAAAGCTTGTCGGGGTGTCAAACCATCCAAAAAACTAGAATTGATCATCACCCCATCACCCGTATAAGGTGTTTCAGTAATAACAAAATCTTCTGCTTGCTCTCCTTTTGGTAAAACCACGGGTTTTATTGGAAGATCATATTTACGCGCAAAATCGAAATCTCTCTGATCATGAGCTGGACAACCAAAAACAACCCCTGTTCCATAGTCCATAAGCACAAAATTCGCGATATAAACGGGAATATGTACTGTTGAATCGAAAGGATGAACAGCCAAAAGGGGCGTGAGAAACCCTTGTTTTTCAGCTGTTTCAAGAGCTGCCGTTGTCGTTCCACCACACCGACAATTTTCAATAAAAGCACTCAACGCTTTGTCTTTTTTTGCCAAAGCTTGTGCAATAGGATGATCAACAGACAGAGCCAAAAAGGAAGCGCCAAACAGTGTATCAGGACGCGTTGAATAACAAACAACCTCATCAAATTTCTCACAAACATCATCAGCATCACCCGCCGACTTTAAAGCCCAACGAATCAGCAAACCTTGTGATTTTCCAATCCAGTTTTTTTGCATGGTGCGAACTTTTTCCGGCCATTGGTTCAGCTCTTCAAGCCCTGCCAAGAGATCTTCACTAAAGTCGCTAATTTTGAAAAACCACTGCGTCAACTCACGTTGTTCAACCAACACACCAGAACGCCATCCCCGCCCATCAACAACCTGTTCATTGGCCAAAACAGTATGATCAACAGGATCCCAATTCACCTTAGCCACTTTACGTGCTACCAACCCCTTTTGATAGAAATCAAGGAACAACATTTGTTGTCGGTGGTAATATTCCTCATCACAAGTCGCAAATTCCCGAGTCCAATCTATCGAGAGCCCTAATTGTTTTAATTGCCCACGCATCACCGCAATATTTTGATAGGTCCAAGTTTTAGGGTGCACTTTATTTTGCATAGCGGCATTTTCAGCCGGCATCCCAAAAGCATCCCACCCCATGGGATGAAGCACATTAAACCCCTTGGCGCGTTTATAGCGTGCAACCACATCCCCCATGGCATAATTGCGCACATGCCCCATGTGAATACGGCCAGAAGGATAAGGAAACATCTCTAAAACATAATATTTTTCACGAGCATCTTCTTGGACAGTCTGAAAAATTTTCTTTTCATCCCAAATTTCTTGCCATTTTTTTTCTCTCGCCCGTGGATTATAGCGTTCGCCTATCTTATAATGCTCAATCGTCATTCCCATTATACTCTTTTAATAAAACTGAACCAAAAACTTGTTTTATTATGCTTGACCATGGATTAACCTCATCGTCAACATTTTCGTGAAATATTTCCCTAAGTATTTTATAAAACTTTAAAAAAAAACGACCAACTCTTGAACAAAAAAGGTAAAGCACAAAAATATGAATACACAAACACCCCTTGATGCCCCTTCCGTTGAAGCATGGCAAAACCTTCAAAAAGACATTGCTGAAACATGTCAAGAGTTACAACGCCCTGTAGAAGAAATTGAACTTATCGCTGTTTCAAAAACTGTTTCTGCTATTGATATACGACCCCTTTTGCAAGCAGGCCAATCTTTGTTTGCAGAAAACCGCGTACAAGAAGCAGCACAAAAATGGCCTGCTTTACGTCAACAATTTGAAAATATTAAACTTCATCTCATTGGTCCCCTACAATCAAATAAAACAGCAGAGGCGATCAAACTTTTTGATGTTATTCAAACGGTTGACCGTGAAAAAATAGCCAAAAGCTTAGCTGAAGAAATGGAAAAACAAAAAAAGCATCTCCCCTGCTATGTTCAAGTTAACATTGGCTTAGAACCGCAAAAAAGTGGTATAGCACCACAAGAAGCTACATCTTTTGTCAACCAATGCAAAAACAATTATGGACTTGATATCATCGGACTTATGGGCATCCCCCCTGTCGACGAAAACCCCGGTCCCTATTTCGCTCTTCTAGCAAAATTAGCAAAACAAGCAGGTCTTCCAAAGCTTTCCATGGGTATGTCCAGTGATTTCAAAACCGCTCTACAGTTTGGCTCTAATGTCCTTCGCATTGGCTCCGCTTTATTTGGAAAACGCCCTGTGTAAAGCAATTTCCCCTCATATAAATCTATTCCCCCTTCAATAAATTCCCATTGAAGATTCTACGAACAAGCCAAAAACAGCAGAAATGAGAAAAATATTTCCTTCAATCTCAATAAAGGAGCAATTCTAGCAAAAAAGATTCCAGTCCCTCTTTCATCCTGTTAGCAAAATAAGCAAAAAAGCTGGTCTTCTCAAATTTCTCACCGGCACATCCACAACACGTACAATAGCTTCAAAATAGCATTACAATTTGGCTCTCATATTCTCGCATATTGGCTCTACTTTACTCCCCTCTGAACGCCTCTCCAGCAAAAGCAACATAAAAAATAAATCCTTATATAAAAGCAAAATGATAAGAGGGGCGTTGAGCATGAATGAAAAAACTGTCGCAAAATCACTAATAGCAAAAGAATATTGAATACGATTATCGCAATGATTTTCATTGAAAATCACGCATTCTCTTAACTTCTCCAACATGCGTAAACAATTTCCCCGCATGCCAATGGCGTAAAGCAGGCAAAAGAGGCTTATGGCTGCATAATACAATAACAAAACTCTTTCATGTAAGTCACTTGAGCAAAATAAACATCTCAAATACCCAATAGAGCACCAAGAGCCGCGCTAAACAACATGCTAGCAATCTATAAGATCAACGATAGCATAGAGGCTTTCTATGCTCTACAAAGCGTAAATACAGTCAATATCCGCTTGAAAAATAAAAGAACGAATCCCATGCATGTGCGCATAATACATGCACGCAAAACAATGGCAATGAGACCGATTTCAATAACGATATTCCTTTGTCGTTCTCTTAAACAAAGAGAAAAACTTCAACTTTTCATATACGCAATTTTTCTAAATTTAAACTTTAATTAAGAAAAAACAGGAGATATTTCTTATATTTTAAAATATTGCAAATAATATTATTATCTTTTTAAGAATAAAATTTCACATATAAAAAAGTATTAATACAATATAGTTATTATTTATTACAGTATTTTTATCACCATTTTTAAAGTTTATATTTGTAATTTCTCTAAAAATACGTGATAGACATTTGAAATGTATAATTATGATTAATATTTTTAATGTAGATAATATTAGGAGTATTAAACTGAAACATTTTGGTTCAGGTTTAACTTATACGATACATGATTCAACACCTATCATTTATGGAAATACATGTAGTACTAATGATTTTATGTCTCACATAGGCGCAAGAGGGTTGGCATGGAGCTTTTGATGGAGGAATAGGCAGAGCAATTCTAGGTGGTATAACTGGAAGACCAGCGGGTGCATTTACAGGTAGACTCTTAGGCGCCGCAGGTGGATTCTTAGCAGATGATCTTTGGGCTTTATAGAAAAAGGTCGTGAATGTTGGTTCTAATTTATAGAGAATAGCGACAAAGATATCTCTGAAATTAGTATTTTTGTAAATATTGGAAAGAATATACCAAATATCTTTGGATAAAATATTTTTCAGGGATATCTATTATTTATAACATATTATAATTTAGGATTTTTTATAATGAATATTCGTTATGAAATAATAAGGCTATTTTGCATTCTCTTTGTATTCATCCCTATATATGCTATTGGTTTTAAAAAAATTGGTGGTTACAGTTAGAAAGTAGCTATAAAAACAACATTATATACAGTAATTATGTTCATTATTTTTGATAGTTTATGTAGATATTTTGGTTTATATTAATATTTAGTAAATTTATTCTTTTAAAAAGCATTCTCATTCCCTCTCCTTTATAGGATATTTTTTTAATATCTTTGTGCGTTTATAAAAAGCTCTATACCGCAATAGTCTTTGCCATATTTGAATATCTTAAAAGCATAAAATACCTTTTTAAGAAAAACGTATCAGATTTAAAAATTGACTATTCTAATCTTTGTCATTTAGTCTAACCTCATAATGAAAAGCTTTTGGGAAAACTCTGCCACAAATATAACCATACAAAAATACAGAGGCAGATTTTTCCAAACAATAAAAAGAGGGAAACATGACTGAAAAAATTTATCCAATATCAGAAGAGATCAAAAAAAATACTTTACTCGATGAGAAAACTTATCAACAATGGTATCGAGAAAGCATCAATGATCCAGAAAGCTTCTGGGCCAAACATGGTCAACGCATTGAATGGTTTAAACCTTTTACAAAAGTAAAAAACACTTCTTTTAACGGAGATGTCTCCATTCAATGGTACGAAGATGGGATAACAAATGTTACCTATAATTGCATTGATCGCCACCTGAAAACCCATGGAGACAAAATCGCGCTCATTTGGGAAGGAGATAATCCTTATCATGATAAAAAAATAACCTATAACGAGCTTTATGAACATGTTTGTCGTTTTGCTAATCTTTTGAAAAGTCGTGGCATTAAGAAAGGCGATAAAGTAACCATTTATCTTCCTATGATTCCCGAAGCAGCCTATGCCATGCTTGCTTGTGCTCGCATTGGAGCTATTCATTCGGTTATTTTTGCTGGCTTTTCTGCTGAAGCAATAGCAGGACGCCTTGTCGATTGTGAATCAACCTTTATGATTACCGCTGATCACGGCTTGCGTGGCGGCAAACGGATCAACTTAAAAGACAACGTTGACCATGCCATTGAGATAGCCGCGCGCCAAAACGTGCATGTGGACCAAGTAATGGTTATACGGCGGACTTGTGGACCCATTCAATGGGTAGAGGGGCGTGATTTTTGGTACCACGAAGAGATAGCTCATACCAAAACAGCTTGTCCACCAGAACCCATGAATGCTGAAGATCCACTTTTTATTCTTTATACTTCAGGCTCCACCGGCAAACCTAAAGGTGTTTTGCATACCACAGCAGGCTATCTTGTTTTTGCCTCGATGACTCACCAATATGTTTTTGATTACCACCCCGATGAAGTTTACTGGTGTACGGCTGATATTGGTTGGATAACCGGCCATTCTTACTTGGTTTATGGACCTTTATGTAATGGTGCGACCACTTTAATGTTTGAAGGCACACCAACCTTTCCTGACAAAGGAAGATTTTGGGAAATTGTCGACAAGCATCAAGTCAATACACTCTACACCGCACCAACAGCTATCCGCGCCTTAATGGGAGCAGGAAATTCGTTTGTTGAACACTCAGACAGAACATCGTTGCGTCTTTTAGGCACAGTAGGAGAACCTATTAACCCAGAAGCATGGGAATGGTTTTATCATATAATTGGAAATGACCGTTGTCCGATTCTCGATACATGGTGGCAAACGGAAACAGGAGGGCATATGATCACACCCTTGCCTGGTGCAACCCCCCTCAAAGCAGGATCGGCCACACGTCCTTTCTTTGGTGTTCAACCCCAAATTGTTGATGCCCAAGGCAATGTTTTAGAAGGTGAAGCAGAAGGCACTCTTTGTATCAGTGATTCATGGCCCGGACAAATGCGCACACTTTATAAGGATCATGAACGCTTTATTCAAACTTATTTTTCCTCCTATAAAGGAAAATATTTTTCAGGCGATAGCTGTAGGCGCGATAGCGACGGTTATTATTGGATCACAGGACGAGTTGATGACATTCTCAATGTCTCGGGGCACAGATTAGGAACCGCTGAAATTGAATCAGCTCTTGTTTCTCATCCCTCTGTATCAGAAGCAGCTATTGTGGGTTACCCGCATCCCATTAAAGGACAAGGAATTTATAGTTTTGTGACCCTCATGGAAGGAACAGCGCCAAGTGAAGAATTGCAAAAAGACCTTATCAAGCATGTGAGACAAGAAATAGGCTCTATTGCCATATTGGATAAAATTCAGTTTGCTCCGCAGCTTCCCAAAACGCGATCAGGGAAAATTATGAGACGTATTTTACGAAAAATCGCTGAAAACGATTTTGATACTCTCGGAGATATTTCAACTCTTGCCGAACCACAAGTTGTTGAAGATCTGATTGCCAACCGACAAAACTAAAAAACACGACGAAATACAACATACGGTGGTTTTTGTTTTTTGCTAAAATTATCTCAGCATTATTACGAAAACCACCGAGGAGAATAAAAAATAAAACAATTCACGAGAAGCTCAATCATTCTAACAACAAACGCTTTTTTTCATAACAGGTAAGAAATAATTTAAGCAAAAACCTCAGGATTGGGATGCGAACAAGAATAAGAAAGTAAGATAAAAAGAGCAACATAGCTTTTTAAAATCACCCAATGTCCACTCAGTGCAAAAAAAGCCTCTGAGTAAGAAGGAAAAATAGTTCTGATGTTTATGCTAGAATCCCTTTGAAATTCCTGCTAAAATCATAAATAAGGCTAAAAAAAGAAAGTATAAGTGATAATATTCTTGAGCAAAAATATTTATCTATAACGAGGGTGTATAAAAAATATTGAAAACCATGAAATCTAAAATAAACAAGCTTACAACAAAAATCTAAAGCAATGAAAGTAAGAGTTTTTAGAATAAATGATGCAATATAAAATCAGGAGTAATAATAAAAAGTGATTCATTTTGAAAATGTCGGCCTACGCTATGGAATGGGCCCTGAGGTCCTTCGTGATATTAGCTTTCATATTCCTCCTGGATCATTTCAATTTCTCACAGGTGCCTCTGGAGCAGGGAAAACGTCGCTGATGCGTCTTATGTTTTTGGCACTCAAACCCACCCGCGGTCATATTGATCTCTTTGGAACAGACACAGCATTACTCAAACGACAAGAGCTCCCTGCGCTGCGACAACGTATTGGGGTGGTTTTTCAAGATTTTCGTTTACTCGACCACATGACCACTTATGAAAATGTCTCCTTACCTTTACGCATTAAAGGACAAGAAGAAGCAACCTATCGCAGTGAAGTGGAAGATCTTCTCTGTTGGGTAGGTCTTGGAGATCATATTCATGTTTTACCACCGGTTCTTTCCGGTGGGGAAAAACAAAGGGTAGCCATTGCACGCGCACTCATTGATCAACCTGAAATTCTACTTGCCGATGAACCCACCGGAAATGTCGATCCGCCCTTGGCAAAACGCCTCCTCCGTTTGTTTATTGAATTAAACCGTTTTGGAACGGCTGTTATCATTGCTACCCATGATATTGCCTTAATGGAACAAGTTGCAGCACGACGTATGCTTCTCCATAACGGACGGATGACGATTCATGAATAAGTCTTTCCCCATTTTTACAAGCAATAAAAAAAATACAACAGCGATTATTCCCAGTGGTAATATTTCTGGAAAAGCATTAGTTGCCGTGATTGCTATTATGACATTTCTTTCAAGCCTCACCTTAATCGGTGTTGATTTGGTCCAACGTGCCGCCCAAAATTGGAGTAATCAGATTAGCTATGAAGCAACAATACAAATACGCCCCATTGACAATGTTGATATCAACAAAGCACTCCGTGATGCCGTACAATTGGTTAAAACATTTTCTGGTGTACAAGATGCAAAAATTGTTGACCAAAAAGCTACAGAAAAGTTACTGGAGCCATGGCTTGGAACAGGCTTCAATGTCAATGAACTACCCCTTCCCCGCCTCATCATTGTGACCCTGAAGAGAGATGAAAAAATCAATTTTGCAGCCATTAATCACGCCATTAAAACCCAAATTCCAGGAGGTCAATTTGATGATCACCGTGTTTGGGTCCATCGTTTTGCGACCATGGCATACACCACGGTTTTTATCGGTTTTTCAATTTTAGCATTGGTTCTAGGCTCTCTAATCCTCACCATCATTTTTGCCACCCGCAATGCATTGGCAGAAAATACACATATTATCAATGTCTTATATTTTCTTGGCACTGAAACTCTTTTCATTGCGCGTCAATTTGATTGGCATTTTTTTAAAACGGCACTGCGCGGTGCTTTATATGGTGGTTTCACAAGCATCTTTCTGTTTTCAGCCTTTTGTCTCTGGACGAATTATAACTTGGGAAGAGCAGAAGCTAGCCAAGTAACAGCTTTGTTTGGACATCTTTCCATAAGTTCCGTTCCTTATGGCAAAATCACTCTGCTTATTATTTTCGTTTCTTTTCTCACCACCCTTACAAATCGCATGACTATTTTAGCGCAACTGAAAAAAATCGATCAATGTGAAAACGGTTTATTTTAATTTATGACTCACAACACTTTCAACTCATTGACACAAAACAATTTAGAACGTCCTCTTCCAAAACGGCCCCACTATAATAGTTGGTCTTCATGGCTTTTATTTCGCTATTTTCCACCAACAACCCTTACTCTTGCAATCACTGTTTTCATTTTCTGGGGCGGTTTTATTATTTTTTCTGAAAAAACTGAACGACTTTCTCCCCCAACACCTCTCCCCAAAGCGGATGCCATTATCGTGCTTACAGGCGGAGAAAACCGAATAGAGACAGGACTTAATCTCTTACAAAGGGGGTTTGGTTCACGTCTCCTCATCAGTGGCGTAAACACCACAACCAATCTGAAAAGTCTCATGCACAACATGCATATTACCCCACGGCTTATCTCCTGTTGTATTGACATTGGGCATCAAGCGATTAACACCAGAGGAAACGCCGAAGAAAGCGCCGCTTGGATCAAAAAACACCACTATAGAACTCTTTATATCGTCACCCATGATTACCATGTGTGGCGCTCAATGCGAGAACTTAAATATTTAATGCCTGATATCCATTTCATTGCCTATCCTGTTAAAAAGAACAATGCTGAAAGCGCAATACAACAGATCAATCAAATCCGCATTCTTATATTCCAATATATTAAAACGCTCCAAGTCTATATCAGAACCGCATTCTAATCTTTATCCTTCTAACTTTTTAAAAACCTTGCCACCCACGAACCGCTTCATACCCTTCCACACGAATTACCGCCATAAAAGCTCGACAGAGCTTACCCTCATACAACGCAGAACATCCCAATGCACGTGTCACTGTATTTGCACGTTCACCAAAAACATCTCTTACATCCCAAACATATCTCACAGCGCGGATCTGTACATACCATCCCAATATATAAGCTCTTGTAAATAGAGCCCCTAGACAGCCATAAGATCGCCAGACTTGTCATAAAAATCTATTTATACCACTGTCTTACCCTTCATAAAAAATGCAAACCGCCCCACCCTATATTTTGCCGCCTCTCAAGTATTACGATTTCTCTTAAACCTCTTGGGATGATTGGTAAGAGGCATGCATTACGCCTTTCTTAAACACGAACATACCAACCTCATATGACATGCAAAGAAGTAATTTTAATAGATTTAAAATAAGAAAATTTATAATACTTAGATTTCTCATTTAACAGAGAGAACATTAAACTATCATTATAAGTCAATATATTAGTAACAATCTCTTATTCTAAAAAGCATCTTCATAAGAGCATTTTAGATCACAGATAGAAATAAGCTCAAAACGCACACCGCGACAAATACCCTACATTTTTTATCGCAATCTTTTTTGAAATCATTTCGCTCTCTAAGATCACCTTTTGTCTGGTTTCCTCTCCCAAAAAGAACGAAAACTTTTAAACTCTATTGATCTGTAAACAATAATAACTCAGCTTCTTGTCTAACGCGTTCCACCTGCTCACTTCAATATCAGAACATCTCAAAAGACAGATTTCATAAGAATTGTGATTTCCTCTCAACATCTCAAAGGACGATGATTCCTATCAGCAACGATTTGTAAACAGTTCACTTTCTCTGGACAGGTTCCTCTCAGCTTCCCCATTTATATGGTTTACTCACATAAAGCTCGACAAGAAAACCCCTCTGCCTGAGAATATTCATCACTGCCGCTAAAGCTCATGCGTCATAATTTTAGTGACCTCACTGCCTAAGGTGCTTTATTACATACAACATATTGATTTATAATGAAATTTTATTACGCTACAACTTGAATGAGAGCTCTCAATATCATCAGATTTTCTCATTTCAAATCTGTTCTCTATTGAATCAATCAAAACCATTTTCTTGCACATCACACAGGACTTGAACACCACAAGGGAAGAGAGCCTGCGCAGCGTAAAACGGTACAAGAAAGGCATGCCTCTTATGAACTTGTCTCAAGTGCCAAGGGCTGTCACAATACCCACGAGCTGGCAAGGTGTATGATAGTGCCAGTTTGTTACGACACAGCGCTGTTTTACCGCACAATGGATAACTTAACCTTTTCAGTTTCTCTCACTTCCAATTTTGGCAGGTTGCGCACAATTTTCATTGTTTCCAAGCTTACAGTAATAACCCGCTGAAACAATTCCAATGGATAAGCTGGATTACCCACCGTCTCAACAGCATAGCGATTAGCATCATTCACAATCCCACTCGCTTTATCCGTTTTGACAATCTGCCGTTCCATAACCCATTCAAGAGCAGACCTGCCATTGACCACATACTCATAAGCTTCAAGAGGAATATCCTGCATCGTGATATGCGCATTATAAATCACTGTGTTTTTATCAATAGCACCACGCTTACCAGCAAATTTCATTGCTTCAACACGATAGAAACTCTTCTCATCAGAAATCATCCAAGTTCTTGGATCGCCCTGTTTATAGGTAACAGGATAGGGCTCAACCTCTTCATAATTCATATGCAAATCACCAAGCTTTCGCCCCGCTGTAACAAAAGCCCAAAAATCCTCTACCTTTTTAACTGTTGGAATACGCGGCAATTGTTTAGACAGATTATGCGCATAACGAGCACGATAATCTTCAGAATGCAAAATCCCATAAACATAATAAAACAAATCATCCTTTGTAATCATTTCACCAGGATAAGCTGCCTTAAAATAAGCCAACCCTTCGTCCGTAAGAGCATCACGCCGCTCTAAACCAGTTTCTTTGCTTTCCTCTGCAAAATTTGCAAACAAATGAACCTGATCCCCCTCCTTATTTTTCAAGGACACAGTATCTTCATAAACATACCGTGGAAAACATTGACCAGTATCCATTGCATGAAGATTAGATAAATTCTTAGTCATCAGAACAGAAAATCCACTGCTTGCTCCAATTCCCGTAACTTGTATCACCTTATTTTCAGCCGCTTGTTCCAGAGGAAAAATACGTGGCATTTGTAAAACTCTATGGTTAAAAACACGATTGTAATAGAGCCACTGTTGTGTAAAAGGACGATAAAGGCTCTGGGTAATATACGTATCTTTAAATTTAAAAGCTTTCCCCCTTATTAATTCTTCTTTAAGGCTACTACTCCAACTAATCTTTCTAGAATCTGTATTGACAAAATCGTTCACAGCATTTGCACGTGCTTTGCGATCAGAATGTAGATACGCAGCATTAAAACGCTCTACTTCACTGTTATAAAAAGCAATCATATTGCTCATATTCTTTGCTAAAGCTTCACGACTTGAGTTATATGTCCAAGCATCACGACTAGTTTGTATACCGCCAGAAAAATTTTCAAAGAGCCTTTTATCACTGCCTTTCTTGTCACCTAAGGCTAGAAATTTTTCAAAATCATTATTGCGCTGATTCAGCCAATCGCCATGCTCATCAGGTGTAATCATCTGCCAGCTGTGTTCACGTGTGATACCACCAATACTCCCCAACCTCTGAAGTTCACGGAGCTTTTCTTTTGCTGTGAGATAATCTCCAATATCACGAAAATATATTTTCCCATGCTGTTGTGCATCCGGATTTTTAACCAAAATGGAAATCGCAATAGGTGCGCGAGACCCAGAACCAAAAATCTTTCCCCCCTCCTTTCGAGAGAGTTCTCCAGAAGTTCGTTGATTCCCCCGCAAATGGAAAATATAAAGGCTGCTAAATTCCTCGATTAAACATTTTCGTAAACCATCCGTAGAGTAACTACTAATAAAACCTGCATTTGTCACAAAACCAATAACACCACAGTCTTTTATACGGTCACTTGCCCAACGAATGGCACGAATATAACTGTCATAAAGTCCATTAACATTGCTTGCTTTAGATTGAGCGGCATAGGTTTCACGAATGCGACGATCCAATTTAGGATAGCCAATATTCTGCGCATTGTCGTTTTCACTTTTTTGTCCAGAAGAATAAGGGGGGTTGCCAACAATAACACGAATATCCAGTTCCTTCTGGTGCGCCCGACGTGTACTGTTATCCACCAGCAAATCACTGATCAGGTCTTTTTCTTGCTCATAAAGCTGGAATGTATCGGTCAAACAAATTCCCTCAAACGGAACATAACCTCCCCCCATCAGACCATGATAGGTCGTCTCAATATTAATGGCTGCAATATAATAGGCTAAAAGCACGATTTCATTGGCATGAATTTCACGACAAAATTTGTGTTTCATCTCCTCTGGTTTTATCAGACCCGATTGTAAAAGCCGCGTGATAAAAGTACCCGTTCCAGTAAAAGGATCCATGATGTGCACACCCGATGAGCCAAGCGTTTGCCCAAATTCTTGCTCTAAGACATCATTGACAGAGTGCAAAATAAAATCCACAACCTCGACGGGGGTATAAACAATGCCTAGTTTTTCTACAGTGCGTGGAAAAGCATAACGAAAAAACTTATCATAAAGCTCTACAATCAACCTCTGTTTTGCTTTTGGATCCGTAATGCCACTGGCTCGTAATTTTACACTTGCGTAAAATTTTTCCAGATCTTTGGATTCCTTATCAAGATTTGCCTCATCAAGCACATCAAGCATACGCTGCATAGCACGCGAGACAGGATTCTCACGTGTGAACTGATAGCCTTCAAACAACACCTGAAAGACAGGACGCGTGATAATATGCTGTGCCAACATCTCAATCGCATCAGCTTCTGTAACAGCATCATTTAAGTCATCACGCAGTTCTGCCACAAACCTGTCAAAGGCTTGACGCGCCTCAGTATTTGGCTCTGCCAGAATGCCTGTTAAGCGCGTGATATGATTCTTAGCAATTTCAGCAATATTGCTCGCCCAATCCTCCCAATAATCACGTGTCCCACATTTCTTAACGATCTTTGCCAAAATCGCACGAGAAAGTTCATCTACGCAGAAAGAAAGCTCCTCGTTTACCTGCTCTGTAAGAAAGCAATCATGCTCCAGACTTCCAATTCCCGCTCGTGCAGGCTGTGAGCGAACCGGAAGATTGTCTACAACAGCCGTAACAGCCTGTAACTCAGTGCTCTGCGTGACACCAATAATCTCAATCACATTGCTGATATCTTGCCCGAGGGATGCCTTATTAATCGTCGCATCAAAACGATCATCATGCGCACGCAAAGCATTTAAAATTTGCCAGATAACCCGATATTTATCATTGTTGTTCAAAGCCTGTTCCACTGGAGTATCAGGAGGAATGCCAATTGGCAAAATGACATATCCCATCTTTTTACCTTCAGAGCGACGCATCACCCGCCCAACCGCTTGCACAACATCGATCTGGCTTTTGCGTGGATTTAAAAACATGATCGCATCAAGAGCCGGAACATCCACCCCCTCAGACAAACACCGAGCATTGGTCAAAATACGACAAACATCATCCCCACTATCAGCTTTCAACCAGTCAAGTAATGCACCACGATCCTTCGCATTGAAAGTGCCATCAACATGCTCAATTTCACACTTCAGAAAATGCTCATTTTCTGTATCCTCTTTCGTATAATCAAGATATTCTCTAACAACCGTAGAAAACTCATCACGCACAAGTTCAGAACTTTTAATAGTTTTACAAAATGCTAAAGCACGATGCATAGGATATAAATCCGCACCAACATCAGCCTTCATATTTTGTTTTGTCAAAGCCTTATAACAGCCAATAATCTTTGTTGCATCATCAAGAACAAGCTCAGTATCGCTATCACTAAGGCGCTTCTGAACAGCGGAACTGACCAATTTTTCGTCCATTGCTAAGACAATAACCTTATAATCTGTTAAAAGATCATTTTGTACTGCCCATGAAAAACCCCGATAAAAAAGTGTTTTACCAAAAAGCTTTTCATCATCCATAGAAGCAAGAACAGCATTAACTTCATTCGCGCGACTTTTTGCGTTATCACCAAAAATGCGTGGTGTCGCTGTCATATAAAGGCGTTTCTTGGCACGAATAACATCATTGGAATGCACCTTAACAAAATTGGATTCATCCTCGCCCACCAGCGTTGCCCCTGTTGTACGGTGCGCTTCATCACAAATGATAAGATCAAATGTTGGCAAACCATAGTTTTTCTGAGCATCAGCAATCACCTGAATAGATTGATAGGTTGCAAACACCACGGTCATCTTATCTGCAACACTCTTCGCCACCTGTTTTGCAAGTTTAGCAGCATCGGTTGTCGCCGGAAAAGCAAGATCAAACACATCAATTTCAGCAACATCATCACTATTTTTACGACGCTTTCCCACTTGTGTATCGGAACAAACAGCAAAAGATCTCAATCCGATTCCTGCATCCGTTGTCCATTCACGAACCGTCTGTGACATCAGTGCCAAGGAAGGAACAAGAAACAAAACAAACTTGCCTTCACCCGCCAAATCCTCAGCAATTTTAAGACTGGTAAATGTCTTACCAGTACCACAAGCCATAATAAGCTTCCCCCGATCTGCTTGAGCAAGCCCAGCACGCACATCACGCAATGCTTCCAATTGATGTGGACGCAGCTTCTTTTTATCCTCCAAAACAACTTTGCCCTGGGCTGCAAAAGTTTCCCAACGGATCGGACTTTGTTGTATATCGGAAAGATTAATCCGTATAACAGGAATATCCTGCCCCCGTATCATTGTTTCAGCGTTATCACTCCAAGTACTTTCAGTACTATCTATAATAACACGCCGCTTGAATGGAGCTTTCCCTGATGCCGAAATAAAACTATCAATATCTGCTTTTCTAATCCGATAGGCTGCATCATAAAATTTACATTGGATTGCCGCAAAACCCCCTCCATCACGAAGCTTTGCCACAAGATCGATACCAGTATCATGACCATCCCAATCATTTTCATGAGCCCAATCTTTAAAGGTTTGAATCTTCTCATAACACCCAGACTGAAGAGGATCATGTATCAGATAAGCAAGAGCAAAACGCTCAAAATATGTACCTTTATCTCGTTCGGTACGCGCTTCATCACGATAGCTCTGTAAAAGCGATTGCAGCGTCGTCATGCTTTTCTCTCTATTAAAAACATTTTCAATTATCGAATCTAGACCTATTCATTAATGCCTCTTGTTCTACCCAAAAAACTTAAAAAAAGCTTAAAATTGCTTGATTTTAAGATATTTCGTCTATGCTTAATTAAATCAACAAGAGAGAATCTTTTGATCCTTTTGAGGATCCCCCAAATCATATGATGCATTTATTGATGTCTATATCCCTATGGAAATAAACGGTAAGGCGTGATGATTTTGAAAATATTTTTTGCCTTTTGTTAAGAATACACAATAAAGTGCGCAATAATTTTAGGATTTAGCTTAAGAATGAGAGGAGGAAATGGATAGGACACCTGCGAACACACAAGACACCAAGGAAGAAACTCCACACACAAAACAGCGCATTTTACGAACGATCATGCATATAATTTCACTATAATACGCAAAATATTAGTCGTGATATTCAAAATATTGATTTTTGAAATATTTCTTTGTCTTTTGTTCTTTCGTAGACTAATTATTCGCTTCTTATACTTTATAGCGGGTGGTTTTAGAATTCTTTTTTATATGTACAATATATTGATTTATAATGATAATATAGCGTCATTCATATTAAATTAGAACTCTGAATAACGTAAGATTTTCTCATTTCAAATCTGTTTATCTTGAATCAATCAAAACCACCTGCTTGCACATCACAAGCGGGATGAGTGTGTGGAGAAAAACTGTACAAGAAATGACTAAAAATGGCTCTTATGAACCGCCGCCTTAATGCAAGGTCTATCGCAACACCCACGAGCTGGCAAATATAATGATGGTGCCGGCTTATTACTTCATAAGCGTAAAGATGGAGGTGCTCAATAGATTTACCATGAACAGCGTCGCAAAATAGGCTTGGATACCTTGAGAAATGTTTCTTTAAAACAAGAGTGTTAATGTGCAACACAATGGCGCTCTGTATCGAACTTGTAGCAGGAGGAAGAATACCATACCAACTAGACATACCAGTGCTCATCACTAGCGGCCATTATGTTCTTTAGCAACATAACTGCAGCTTGGTATTACGATGTTCTCTTACTTCATCTCACATCTGCTGAATATGAGCTTATTCTTTTTCAATGAATGAAAGCCCCTTTCATTCATACATCATTCAAAATAAGAAGCTATCCGCCTCTCAAACTTTTTGTCTTCCTCACCAAACTCATGAAATCAAACCCGCATCTCACGGTATTAGTTCTTAAGATCACGCCCCCTACCGAGTATCTGACGGCATCCTTACCCTAGAAACTCAAATGGCTTGTTTATCCTTCAGCTCCAAAATCATGAGATAAGGCAGAAAAAAGCGATGCCTTAAACAAAATATTCTAAAGAAAGCTAAGTTACTCGCATAAAGGAACAGAAAATGGCTGTGTCTTAGGTCACATTTTAAAACTTGAGCACGATCATAATTTATTTGCATAAACCTAAACACCTATAATTTGCACCAACTTCTGCAAAACTAAAAGTGAGAAATCCTCATAACCTCTTTTCCGAAAATCTTAAAAAGACTAAACGAAACCTCTTAAACTGCTCAACTATCTCGATACCAGTTCATTTTTTGGAAGAACGGAGGTTTAAGCTGTTTTTGGTATCAACCTTCTTTTTTGTTCTTTTGTTTGTTAGCAGATATACTATTCACTTCCCCCGCCTCTTTTTAGGTTAAATCTTAAGAATCGCCGCGCAGTATATTTCACTTGTCCTCCTCTTCACATCTCAGAAGACGAGAATTTTTAACAAAATTCAGTCTGCAAGCAATCTCATTCTAACGGGTTCTATTTAATTTCTCCTTAATAGGATTTACTTCCATAAGACTCGACAAGAAAGATTTAAAATATTCATCATGCATTCTCAAAACATTTAATGCCTCAAGAAGGCTTATATGCCTACCATATCTCACATGATGTGGTGCGCTATAAAACGCTTACCTCTAGTGATACGTTCCACTTAATGAACAAAGCGTTTTCTAAAATAGAGCAGCAAATAATGCTAAACTTTTTCCATTCATGTTTCGCTTCATAAATGCTTCATCCAAGTAGGAAAGCATCACGAACAAACATGCCCCAATTGATAAAGCTTAATCGCGTGAAAGGGCGACAACAGGGTCAAGCCGTGAAGCTTGCCGCGCTGGAGAAAAGCCAAAACATATTCCTATGAGGGTTGAAAAAGTAAGAGACATAATGATCGATTCAATAGTATAAACCAAATGAATAGGTGCCTTAAACAGAAGAAACAAGCCACCTATAGAAAGTCCAAGCAAGATTCCCAAACCACCACCAATCACACAAACCAAAATCGCTTCAATGAGAAATTGCTGTAAAATATCACTTTGCCGTGCACCAACTGCCATACGCACGCCGATTTCATTGATCCGCTCAGAAACAGTGACCAACATAATATTCATCACCCCAATACCCCCCACAACCAGGGAAATAGCTGCAATTGAAGAAATTAAAAGTGTTAAAATATTTGTACTCTCCATAACACGTTCACGGAAAAATTCAGAATTTCTAATGAAAAAATCCTCCCCGCCATGCCGCATAATGAGAAAACGTTTTATCATGGTCTCCGCTAAATATGAATCAATATCATCAGCAATCCTAACGGTAATCGCACGAACTTCTGTTGTACCAAGAAAACGCGTCTGCACTGTTGTATAGGGTAAATAAAGCTGTAAAGTATTTGATGTATCTCCACTTGCATTATTTTGCGAATCAACAACACCAATAATACGCGCAGGAACATTACCCACATTCACCACCTTTCCAAGGGGGCTTTCATGGCTATGGGGGAAAAGAACAGACAATGCTTCTTTCTCGATCACGAGATCAACCGCCCGATCATGGACACTTTTTTGATCAAAAAACTGTCCTTTGAAAACTTTGAGCCCCTGTGTCTGAAAAAATTGTTCTCCCACCCCCGCAATGACAGCATTGACTTCAATTGCACCAAAACGCACTTTCGAGCTTGCTGAAATCTGTGGTGTTACACCAGAAACATAAGGTAATCCAGACAAGGCTTCTGCATCAGCTTCAACCAAACTGGTTATTTTTTCTGCTTGTGGATCAGAAAAACTTTTACCAGGAAAAATGGTTAATGTATTAGTACCCAAACTTTTAAAATTTTCCAGAATTTTCTCTCGTGTACCATTCCCTAAAGCCACCATAGCAATAATCGCCCCAATACCGATAATCACCCCAAGCATTGTTAGAAAAGTCCGCATGCGATGTGCATTCATTGCCAACAGAGCCATCACAAACGCCTCACGGAATCGCTCAACAAAAGAACGAAAAAAGCCCAGTTTTTGTTGGCCTTTTAGATTTTGTTGTTCCTGAAGAGATTTTCCACCAACTTTTGTTTTTGCAACCCTTGACTGCTTATCAGCAATAATTTCCCCATCACTGATTTCGATAATACGCTCTGCTCTTTCAGCCACCTGCATATCATGGGTTACAATGATAATGGTACGCCCCTCTTGATGAAGTTCATCCAAAATATGCAATACTTCTTGCCCACTCTTTTTGTCCAATGCACCAGTTGGTTCATCTGCAAGAATGACCTCCGCATTATTCATGAGCGCCCGAGCAATAGAAACACGTTGTTGCTGACCACCAGAAAGCTGATTTGGACGATGATTTATCCGATCACCCATGCCCAAACGCGTTAAAAGATCCTGTGCCCGCTGTTTCCTTGCTTCCACGGCACATCCCGCATAAATAGCCGGAATTTCAACATTACCAAGAGCTGTCAATTCATTCAACAAATGGTAACGCTGAAAAATAAAACCAAAATGATTACGTCGCAAAGCCGACAATTCATCCGCAGAAAGGGAAGCTGTTTCTTTACCAGAGATCCAATAACGACCAGAAGTTGGACGATCAAGACAGCCTAAAATATTCATCAAGGTCGATTTACCTGAACCGGAAGCACCTACAATTGCCACCATTTCACCACGTTTAATGGTAAGATTGATGTTTTTCAAAACGGTAACAAACGCTTCGCCCGCAGGAAATTTGCGCACAATATTTTCCAAGACGAAGACAGCATTTGCTTGATTTGTGCTCATGCTTTAACTCTCGTCTTCGCTGTGCATGTGAGAAGACTCTGGCATCACTCCATCAGACGAACTAGTGACGACGACATCACCCTCGTTAAGTCCTGAAACAATCTCTGCCATAACCTTATTATTCAACCCAACGCTCACCTGTTTAGTAACCACCTTATTTTCCCCCACCAAAACAGAAACCCATGCTTTACGCTCTCTTGTCTCATCGCGTAAAGCATCACTTGGAACCAACAAGACATTCTGCGCGCGCCCTAAGATAATATGAACTTGAGCAGTCATATAGGTTCGCAAAAAATTATCCGCATTATCAACATGTAGAATTCCATTGTAATAGATCGCCGATGATATTAAAGCACTAGAACCACTCACCATACCAGGATTAATACTCACATCAGCACGAATTGCTTCAGGAGCCGGCTCTACTTTTTCTAAAACGCCTTCATAACGACGCTGTGAATTACCTAAAACTGTAAAATAAAGTGGTTGTCCAGCTCGGACTTTAAGAATATCTGCTTCTGAGATTTGCGCCTTGATCGTCATCTTTGATAAATCACCCAAAATAACAATTGTTGGCGCCGACTGAACCGCATTCACATTCTGCCCTTCTTCCACAACTGTTGCCAAAACCGTTCCCGCTGAAGGGGCAGTGATGCGTGTATAACCTAAATTAACCTCTGCACTCTCCACATCAATTTGTGCTTGCACAATCTGCTGACGAAGTTGTTCAATTTGCGCCTCGCGTATTTTCACCTGTGTCGTAGCCTCATCGAGGTTCGCACGTGAAACCGCACGTGTTTCAATCATTTTTTTCTGACGCTCTAAATTTTTCTGTGCAAGAGAAAGATAGGCTTCTTGTTCTACCAAACTCGCATAATAATGCGATAATGCTGCTTTTTTTCTTTTTAAATCATTTTCCTGATCTGTAGGATCAATTTCTGCCAAGAGATCGCCTTCTTTCACAACACTCCCAGGGGAAACATGCATTGACACCACACGCCCTGTTGCTCGCGCACCAACAGCCACCAACCGGTAAGGACGTACAAGACCAGAAGCTAAAACACTTTCCTCAATATCCCCACGTTTCACCACAGCGGTTATATAAGTTGGAGTAGATGTTCCAAAAAAAACAGAACGTAACCATAACAACAAGAGAATGAGAAATATAGCAGTTAAAAAGAAGGAAAGTTTTTTGTGTTTTGTAATGAAATTTTTGAGTAAGTTTTTTTTCATTTCCCTACCTTTGCACGCGAACGAGGTGCATTATCAACGACTTCTGGACGCGATACATCAACAACGCCATCCCAGCCCCCCCCCAATGCTTTCATCAACGTGATATATTGCGTAACCAAAGAAACACGGCTATCTTTAAGCGCCATTTGTGCAGAATAATAAGAGCGATCAGCATTTAACAATTCAAGAAAACTAGTATTTCCATTCTCAAAAAGGTTCCGTGAAAGTTTTAAGGAATGAAGAGAAGCTTTATTCGCAACGATTAGCTTTTCTAAGCGTTGATGTTCCTTCGTTAATCTTACAAGCGCATTTTCTACATCTTCTAAAGCTTCCAACACAGCAGCTCGATAAGTAATAAAAGCTTGATCACGCTGCGCGCGCGCTACCGCAATAGAAGCCTCGACCTGACCTCCATTAAAAAGAGGAAAACGAAGACCAGGTCCAAAAGACCAGCCAATCGTTGAATTTTTCCATAATTGATCAATTGCCGTTGCTGCTGTCGAAATATTACCTGTTAAAGTAAGTGATGGATAACGATCTGCTTCACGTTGACCAATCCGTGCTGTCGCTTGCGCATATTGACGCTCTGCCCGTCGCAAATCTGGACGTGTTAACAAAATATCGGCTGGAATTCCTGCTGGTATCGGCCAGCGTGGTTGTGGAATCTTTGCATGCTTAGCATTTTTTTGTAAAAGATCCTTCAATGCCGTAGGCACACGACCAGTTAAGACAGAAAGGCGATGAACGCTCATTGCTAAATTCGCTTCCATCTGTGATATATCTGCTTCTGTATTTGCCATTTGTGCTTGCGCATTTGAAACATCAAGCTCAGAAACATCACCAGCTGTTAATCTAGCGCGCATCAGTTCATAAGTTTTACGTTGTGATACAGCAATTTGCCGCACAATAAACAACTTTTGTTGCCAGCCACGCATTTGCACATAATTTGTTGCCACATCTCCTAGTAATGTCACCATGGTAGCGCGCATATCTTCCACAGCCGCATCAAGGCCATAACGCGCTGCTTCAACCGCACGTTTATGCCCACCAAAAAAATCAAGCTCCCAGCTTGCATCAAAACCACTACTATACTGGTTTAACAATGCATCAGACTGTCCAGAACGACTACGGGTTCCTGAAATTGAATTGGACACATTTGGCAAAAGAGTTCCCACAACCTGTCCTAAACCCGCACGCGCCTCACGTACCCGAGCTTTGGCAACAGCAACATTATTATTTCCAGAAATCGCGTAATCCATTAACGCATCTAGAACAGGATCATTCAAATGCCGCCACCATCCGGCAAGCGCAACGGGCTGCCGTGTAGTCTGTGCAGATTTTTCTCCCCAAACTGCTGGAACACGAAAAGATGTTTTCTGGTAATTAGGACCAACCATACATCCTGACAAAAGCAAACACAACAAGACACTAAAAAATAATCCACGAGAAGCGCCCCATTTGAGATTTCTGATATACATCCAGTCTCCCGCATTCTTTCAGAATCATTATTTAATATTAATACTTTATTTACCTCTTATTTCAAACTTGACGTGAAAAATCAAATACAGTTTGCACAGGAATATGATCTGAAGGACGTTCCCATCCGCGCGCATCACGAAAAATCGAAAGATCTACAACAAAAGGGGCTAAATCTTGAGAAGACCAAACATGGTCAAGCCGCCGCCCATAATCGGTAAATGCCCAATCGCGAGCACGATAACTCCACCATGTGTAAAGCTTGGTAGGAACAGGAATATGCAACCGCATCAGATCAACCCATCCACCTTGACAACACAAATCCTGTAAACGCTCGGTTTCAATGGGAGTATGGCTTACAACCTTCAACAATTGCTGATGAGACCAAACATCCTCTGCCAAAGGAGCAATATTTAAATCTCCCACCAAAAGAGAAGAAAGACCATCGCCTTGATCCGCACGAATGGAGGACATTTCTTCTAAAAAATCAAGCTTATGACGAAACTTTTCATTCACATCAGCATCAGGGATATCTCCCCCAGCAGGAACATAAAAATTATGAATCCGCAAGCTTCTCCCATGGGCTTCCACAATAACTGAGATATAACGGCAATCTTGGTTTTGACAAAAAAAACGTTTTTCTACCTTTTTAAAAGGCAAACGAGAAACAATAGCCACCCCGTTATAAGATTTTTGTCCACTCAATGCGATATGCTTATAACCCGCTGCTTCAAAAGCCTCCACTGGAAATAAAGCATCTGGACATTTTGTTTCCTGTAGACACAAAACATCTGCGGAAAAGAGTTCCAAATACTGAAAAACCTGTGCAAGACGCAAACGAATAGAATTAATATTCCAAGTCGCAATACGAAAGAACATTTGTTTTAATCCCAATGACGTAACACTCTTTCTTCATTTCTTCGAAGGAAGTGTGAACATCCCATTAGCGAACCGGACGTCTGTCCGCACATTCATAATCTGCACAGTAGTTTCCAAATTTTGTTGGTCAACAATTGTCCACTGTCGCAAAGCAGAGCCTTTAGAATCAAAAACCATCCTTATTTGCCCTGCCCCAATCGTTTTATCACGCAGAACAATCGTTACAGCCCCTGGATCTTCGCGAAATGCGAACAAGCGCCCAGAAGATACATCAATTTTATCATCCAACAAAAATTTCATTGGCGTTTGCGAAAGTTGTGAAAAGTTCCAAGTATTCAAAGCCCGATTGTTAATACCTACAAATTGGCCATCTGAAATAATCTGTAAAGGCATTTTTTTGTAAATGAAACGAATTTTCCCTGGGCGCTCTAAATAAAATGTCCCCTGAGACATTTTTCCCTTTGGACTAAACTGAATAAAATCACCTGTCATTGTTTTGATTGCCGCAAAGTGATTCACAACATTTTGCGCCTTTATCACTTTATTAGATGCTTGCGAAAAAACAGGAACAGTTAAACACCAAAAGATAATAATTCCCACCAACCCAAAGACTCTTCTTTGCGGTAAAAAAGACGTTTTCATAAAAAATGCTCCCAAGCAATACTTAATTGACTTTATAATTCATAACTTAAGTGATCAACGACGAATAAATACCCTTCTTTATAAGATAAAGATATTGTTTGAAAAAAATATCAAAAGATTTTTAAAAGTATTTTTCTTCGACAGTCTCCAAAATTTTTCGCTTACCCATATCATTAGCTGGACTAATGATGCCTTCTTCTTCTATCCTTTCGATCAATGTGGCGGCACAGTTATAACCAATGCCTAAACGACATTGAATATAAGAAGTTGAAGCCTTACGATCACGAAGCACAATAGCAACAGCTTGACAATAGGAATCATCTGCTAAAGAAAAAGCTAAAGAAACATCCTTTTTTATTTCTTGCGGTATCGTTTCCAAATAATCAGTCTGCGTTTAAGTTTCCGAAATCATCAAATTTTCCTGCTTTTCTGCTGATTTTCTAAACGCATAATATATTCTTTCCCACCCCTAATCTATGAAGCAACATAAATTATAGTCAATACATAATGGATTAAGGACTAAACATATTACTCGCGAACCTGAAAGCTCTTTTAAGTGTCAAAAATGCTTTTTTGACTTCCTTCCCACCCAAAAGAATAAAAATCTTCATCCGAACCACTCTGTAAACAATTTGGAGTTTAGCAAATTTCACTTAGCTTCCCACCCCATATAATTCATTTATATTAAGACTCGACAGATCAGCCTTGCCCTAAATATTTAGAGCGCACTTAAAAAGACACTTAAATACCAAGTCTTACATGCTTTTACACCTCTACACTCGCAATGACATTATTTTATACCAAGATATTGATTTATAATAATTTATCTTTTTAACTTAAATCATAACGCCAAAGACAATAAGATTCTCTCATCACATACTCTCTCATATTGAATCAATTCAAATCATTTGCTTGCACGTTACAAGCAAGGTTGGTGTATGGATAAAAGTTATAAAAGAATCCCCTTATAAGGAGTCTCAAGTACCAAGGAGCTATCGCAAATTGAGAGCTGGTATATGAAAATGCAGACTTTCTACGATACAATAGGATAAACACTTGTTATACAAGGTATTATAAAAACAACTATAAAGATTTTTCAAAAGCGCTCTTCTTCAGCAGGCACTAAAATTTCTCGTTTCCCTGCGTGATTTGCTGGACTAATAATACCTTCTTCTTCCATCCTCTCAATCAATGTCGCAGCGCGGTTATAACCAATGCCTAAACGGCGTTGAATATAAGAGGTCGAAGCCTTACGATCACGAAGCACAATAGCAACAGCTTGACTATAGGGATCATCTTCTGAAGGAGAAGACAAAGAAACATCAGCACCATCCTCTTCAACTTCTTGCGTAATTGTTTCTAAATAATCCGGTCGTGCTTGCGCTTTGAGATGCGCAACAACCTGCTCCACTTCATCATCCGCAACAAAAGGCCCATGCACACGCTGAATACGTCCTCCTCCCATCATAAAGAGCATATCTCCTTGTCCCAATAATTGCTCGGCCCCCTGTTCGCCTAAAATTGTTCGGCTATCAATTTTTGAACTCACAGAAAAAGAAATACGTGTAGGAAAATTGGCTTTGATCGTCCCAGTAATAACATCGACAGAAGGACGCTGTGTCGCCATAATTACATGGATACCGGCAGCACGTGCCATTTGTGCTAAACGTTGAACCGCTCCTTCAATATCTTTACCAGCAACCATCATCAAATCAGCCATTTCATCAATAATGACAACAATATAGGGCATAGGACTAAAATCAAGTGTTTCCGTTTCATAAAGAGGCTCACCAGTCTCGCGATCAAATCCAACTTGAATTGTCCGCACCATTGTCTCTCCCTGACTTGCAGCTTCCCTAAGACGTGCATTAAACCCATCAATATTACGAACGCCTAGTTTTGACATTTTACTATAGCGTTCTTCCATTTCACGAACAGCCCACTTTAAAGCAATCACGGCTTTTTTAGGATCTGTCACCACGGGTGTTAATAAATGGGGAATGCCATCATAAACCGAAAGCTCAAGCATTTTCGGGTCCACCATAATGAGACGACATTGTTCAGGTGTCATACGATAAAGCAATGATAAAATCATTGTATTGATAGCAACAGACTTTCCCGATCCTGTTGTACCAGCAACCAAAAGATGGGGCATTTTTGCTAAATCTGCAACAACAGCTTCCCCCCCGATTGTCTTACCCAAAGCAAGTCCTAGCTTGGCTTTGCTGTCAATAAATTCTTGCGCCTGCAACATTTCTCGTAAATAAACCATCTCACGCTTTGCATTAGGCAATTCTATTCCAATAACATTACGTCCTGGAACCACCGCAACACGCGCCGAAATCGCACGCATCGAGCGTGCAATATCATCTGCCAAACCAATGATACGGGAAGACTTAATGCCTGCAGCCGGTTCAAATTCGTACAAAGTTACCACCGGTCCAGGACAAGCATCTATAATTTTTCCTTTGACTCCAAAATCTAACAAAACCCCTTCAAGCTCCTGAGAATTTGCTCTTAAAACAGCAGGAGAAAGTTTTGCATCCTTAACAGACGGTGGTGGAACCGAAAGATAATCTACAAGAGGAAGAACAAAACCACCCTTTGAAGAAGCTGTTAAAGACTTTCGATTTTTAACAGGAGAAACATAGGCTTTATTTTGATTTTCCTCACACTTTACTTTTTCACCTAAAAAAGTTGGCTCAATCCGATCAAATGGCTTTCCTTGCCCTTTACTCTGAAAACGCCTTTTGAAACAGAATAAACGAAAAAAACGCGCTTGTAAAAAATAAAAAAGATGCAAAAGAGCGCCACAAGTTGTCGCAAAAAAACCATGATTTTCACGATCCTCCTCTGCGGCATATTCCGTATCTTCTTCCAACTCAAAGACTGGATTAACGATTTCGTCTTTTGGAATGCTTTTTTCTTTTCTTTTCTTTGTTCGACGCCGCCATATCACATTACCAGCAAAAGCAGCGGTGAAAAAACCTAAAAGAATAAAAACAACACTGAAAAACACCGTGTAAGGAGGAGAAAGAAAAAGAGGAAAGACTGAAGAAGCAACACTTAAAACTTTATCTCCTAAAACCCCTCCCAATCCCATTGGCAATGGCCAATAAGTAAAAGAAGCAACAGGTGACATAAGGGCAAAAGCAATTAAAAAACAAATCGTTGATAGCACCCATAAAAAAAAGCGCAAAGTCAAATTGTAGATATTCTTTTGCGCCAACAAGAGAAAAGACCAAAATAACGGTGGCAACAAAACAGAAAGACTTGCCAAGCCAAAAAACTGCATAATAAAATCTGAAAAAATTGCCCCCATCCACCCCATAAGGTTTGTAACCTCATTTGTACTTGCATGGGTTAAAGATGGATCCGCAACATTCCACGTCGCCAAAGCAAACACACAAAAAATAATAAAGCCCAAAAGCCCGAGCCCAATAAATACTCCTATCTGACGTAAAAACATCTCAATAAGACGCGAACCTTGAGAATTTCGCACTTCTAATGAATCATAAGGAGAAGAACTTCGGTGCATCTATCAATTCCAAATACAAAAATTTTATATTTTAAAGAGTTATAACTCCCTCTCTCTCTTAAAAAAGGATGAAGCTTAAACTCTGTACCAATTTGTAAACAAATAGCCTGTAAACAATCCGACTTCTTATCTAGCGCGTTCTACCTTCTAACCACTTCATATCATTCATATACCACCACCCTAAGAGATAATCCTTCATAAGGCGCACAAAAAGCTCTCCCTGAATATTTATCACACGATCAACCAAAAAACACCTTATGTGTAAAGTGTTACATGGGTGCTATAGGCACCTTCTTAAACAAATAATATTTTTTACGCTACATCATGATAACGGCGAAATATGAATACTGTTTTAACCATCACGAATGACCACAATTTTTTATCTATTTTTATCTATCATACTAACGAAATGGCCCCCTTCAGGACAAGCATACTGAAGTAACTCACACAACTTAAAAAATACACGACCATCTTTGTTTATTTTTAGTTTTCTTTTTTATCAACCAAGTGTAAAAAGAATTGGAGAAGATATTTAAAAAAGCTTATCCGATAAATCTGTAAGATGAATCACATAAATGATTAAGCAGAAAAACTCTGAAAAACCAATCTGTCATCAGATTGGCGCTAAAAAGAAACCTCGTTTTTGTGAAGCAGAGAGAAAAGTAAAGGTTAAGATATTTTAAGCAATGTAAAAAGATATTCTTTTTAAAAGAAAGCAAACTATAAACAATGGAAGAAGTATTGTGTGTTCTAATCGCAATAAAAACGTACAACCCAATAAAAAAATTAAATCTCATAAAACTAAACAATGTGATCTGCTCATTGCAGGGGGGGCAGCTGTCGGTTTAACCCTAGCGATAGCACTCAAGCAAACAGCCCCTAATCTGAAAATAAAAATCGTTGATGCTGCTCCACAAGGAGATACCCCTGCTTCTAACATACGAACCATTGCCCTTGCTGCTGCTTCTATTCGTATGTTAAAACAATTACAATGTTGGGAATCTATAAAACCCTATGCGCAACCCATTCATTCAATGATCATCACAGATACAAGCACAAATGATCCTGTCAAACCCACTCTTTTAACCTTTGAAGGCGACATTAATCCCGGCGAGCCCTTTGCTGCTATGGTAGAGCATAGAGAACTCATCAACACTTTAAAAAAACGTGTCAAAGATCTCAATATCCCTGTTATTACAAACACCCGTGTCATTGATTTTCATCAAGAAGACCAACATACAACCGTCACTTTAAATAATGAAGAGGTTTGGCAAACAAAATTGCTTATTGCAGCTGACGGAGCCCATTCGAAATTACGCCAAAAAGCAGATCTTAAAAACTTTTCTCATCCCTATAAACAAACAGCAATCATCTGCACAGTTGAACATGAAAAAACCCATAATGGTCAAGCAATTCAACATTTTTTACCTGCCGGTCCTTTTGCTCTTCTCCCTCTCAAAGGCAACCGATCCGCCATTGTGTGGAATGAAGATCATAAAACTGCGCAATATTATCTCAAAGCTGATGCACTTATTTTTGAAACAGAACTCGAAAGACGCATTGGCCATCGATTAGGCAAACTCTCTTGGGATGGCGAACGTCAAGCTTTTCCTTTGAGTCTTTCTTTAACACGTCAATGCGTTAAACCACGTTTTGCTCTCGTTGGCGATGCCGCCCATACCATCCACCCCATTGCAGGACAAGGACTCAATTTAGGATTACGCGATAGCGCTGCGCTGGCTGAAGTGATTATTGAAACAGCACGACTAGGTCTTGACATTGGCTCCCTCACGGCTTTAGAGCGCTATCAAAGCTGGAGACGTTTTGAAATTGTCCGTATGGCTTTAAGCAATGATTGGCTTAATAAACTCTTTTCTAATGATAGCCTTCTTTTACGGATGCTCCGCGGTACCGGACTTGGAATCATTAATCAAGCACCAAAAATAAAAAAATACTTCATTCAAGAAGCTGCCGGACTCTCTCCAAATGCCCCACGTCTTCTACACGGCTTCCCACTTTAAGAAAAAATTCATACTATTTTACAACCTTTCCCTTCCTCCTTCAAAGAACAAAAAATTCCTATCTCATCCAATCTGTTTACAAACCGGATTCCTGTCGAGTAATTTTTTCTTGACTTCCTCCTCCCATATTTCACTTAACATAAAACTCGACAAGCAAGCTACATTATGAGAGTATTCACTACGCACTGAAAAAAACGTTTAATATCTCAAAGAGGTTGTTGCTTTATATCACCACACCTTAAAAGAAGCCATTTCACGGCATAATAAAATAAACAAGACTTTTTAGCACACAACACTTTTATTTATAATAATAAGTTCATTGTTCTCATATTGAGTGAGAAATCTAAAGATCATAAAATACCCTTATTTCAAATCTCTCTCATGTTGAAGCAATCAAAATCATTCGCTTGCACATCACAAGCGAAAGTGTCGTATAAATAAAACAATTAAACAAAGCGACAAAAGCCTCCCTCTCTCAAGAACTAAGGACTTTAGCAATATTGGAGGCGAGTAAAGTGTATAAGGACGCCGGCTTATACTTTTTATTGAAGTAAAAATGGTGGTGTACAATGAATTTTATATGATCATAGGGGCTTTTACGTTATACTATTCATGAGAAGCGCCATAAAATAAGCTTAGTTGCATTGAAAAATTTTCTTTTAAAAAAGCGCGTAAATTGGAAACATAAATGTATTCCGTTTGGGGCATTCTGCTTCTCAGACAAACTCTTTAACTTATTGTGGAATACCACACAATTTTAGAAAAAATATTCCGATATATAACAAAGTGTTCCGCACTCTATACCATCACACACAATTGTAAACCTGCATCCCCCCCTATTTCACACCATAAAAGAAGATAAACCGCAATAGAAATGATCCAATCCTTTTATTTTCAAATACACTCTTTATTCATTATTCATAAACGCTCATAAATGAATTTTAATCACAAACGCTCAGAAATATGTCATAAATTCTATAAAACCCATAACAGCCATAGAAATTTTCCATTTTTCTACACACTCACTCATCTCAACTAAACGAACGATAAATAAAGTAAATGCCTCATATATAATCTTACAGAAAAAAGACCAAACAAAATCTATAACATCAGGCTTGTTCTACAGAACAGTATTTCAAAAATATAAGTATGCTAATTTATTAACATATTAATTGATAAAATTATCATTTTACATATTGAGTTAAAATCCCTATGCAATAAATTATTCTCATTTCGACCATTTTTGTAAATAATCAATAAAACTCTTTATTTACATAGACTAAAAAGAGCAACGTTAATGAAACGATAAAAAGAAGTAAAATACCCCCCTCTCTCAAATGCCAAAAGCAATTACAATATTTCAACCTGGCATCATCATTATGCTTGCCAGATTATGACAACAAGACCTTTTGCATTTAAATAAATTGTTCACGCTCCCTATTGTTGTATTTGGTAACTCAATACTTTAATATATTTGTTCAGTATGTTTATACAATCAAATTACCCAAAAGAGCATACTTCTTGCATTTACATTCCTTAGTATTCCCTTATCTTGTAAATATCGCACACGTGTTACGTTACTTCGAGTTCATCAAGTGTATACCCATTCTCCAACCACTCTTTAATCCACTTAGGTCTACGTCCACGCCCATTCCATAATTCCCATTGGTTATTGGGATTTCTATAATGGCGCTCTTTGCTCACAAGATCAGCGATATCAATTCCATGGGCATTAGCAATTTCAAGAATTTTTCGTCGCGCATTTTGCTTTTCCTTTGCTTGCCGTTTTTTTAATTCCACATCGATTTGTGTACGCATCTCTTGTAGCTCATCAAAATTCATATTCTTGAGATCATTCACCTTAATTACTCCCCTTGCAAAAAAGAATTTCTTTTTGCCATATTTTAAACACAATTATAGACAATTTCTGTCCATTTATTATCGAAATTAAAATTACGATACATATATCACTTTGACGGAGATGTGCTTTGAGCCACAAAGAACTGTTTATTGGTATATCAACTACCACCACTGCATCTTTTTTCAGTTCAATTACTGGAACTACTAAATGCAGTGCTCAAACACCATCACACCTCTCTGACTCTCATGAATCAGTAGTCAAAAGTAAATATAAATCGTCACTCTATAAATTATGGCAATACGCAACAAAGAACAAGCCCTCTCTGTATAATGATAGTGTAGTTCATTATAACAGTAAAACCTCCCCTTACACACAACGGCTTTTTACTTCGTATAAATTTTTTTTGAAAAGATTTTTGCAACTAGAGAATTATATAAAACAAGCAGCTTCAATACAGTATCAAAGATTATTATTTTTTAAAAGCAGCGCCTTTTTTCGTGATTCCAATAATATTGGTTGGCGTAATGTGCTCTGTTTTATTCAACACTTTTATCTCGTTGGTTGGATATTCGCATATATTAGAAATCTTCTTAGAAGAGAACAAAGCAATAATCACAAGGAATATTCTAAGCTAAACAATCTCATTCTGCAAATTTATAAAATCAAAAGACAACGAGAAAAAGCACCACAAAGAATTAGCATTTTTATTAATAAAATTCTTCGTAATAAGGTGTATTGCTAATGATTGTTCCAGATTTCACATTTTTTGCTGCTGCATACATATCCAATACGCCCCCCATAGCATTTTCAGTTATCGCCAAACAAGAAGCGCGGGACAATGTCTATGTAACAGATGATAAAGATAACTTGTTCTATCAATCATCTCAGCTTAAGGAAACAATCGCAACAGCTGAACAGTTTAAACAGAATAAACATAATTTTAACATAATTTTAGGGCAAATTGATGTTGGAAATGTGAAATTGTTTTCTCTTTTTGATGCATTTGATTTTTGCAGAAATCTTACAGCTGCACAAAGCGCTTTAACTTACTGCTATGAACAAACAACATCAAAGTGCGTCTTTGAAAAAGCGACTTTGCAGTCTGTGCTGAATTTTTACAATACAGAAAACTCAAGCCACACCCGTATGCAAAAAATTACTTCATATGTTGGAGTAAAAGCTTCTGTACGAGGAAATGAAGACTTGCAGGAGCCTGTAAAGCTTAAAAAAGAAGAACCAGAACAGACAACTAAAGTAGATTCTCTTTCTCTCTCTTCAAAAGGAGAAGAAGATGCATTTACACATAAAGAAAGTAGCGCCAGAGATGCTTTTTCAGCTGAAGATTTTCTTCATCGAGAAGATCACTAGAGTAACGACTGATATTTTCACGAAACCCCAGAAATTTGATAGGATATTATAATGAAAGGTAGATAAGAAAATGTTAAAGCTCTAATTAGTAAGATTGAACAAAATCTCTTCTAATTGAGGGCAAAGATAATGAAAATGATAGAACAAAACAGCGTTGATATAGCATTTAGTCAAAAAGCAGCACGTGAGATTACAGTCGTGATGCTTTCAGAAAGGGAATGGTATTTCACGTTTATTTCCGATGATCCAATCACCGGAAAGCCAAATAAATATACGTTACTTACACAAAGAGGAAAACTAAGAACTTGGGCTGATCCAAAATATCTCTTTAAGTTTCTTCATGAACGAGGGGTCATTTGTGGGAGTTTTAATCTTAATCAGGATAAAGAACATGAAACAATTAAATATTCTTCACACAACAGCTCGTAATAAAATTGCTGCATTGTCTGCAGCTTTAACTGTATTTTTTATGACCAATTCCACATATGCCCAAGCAGCGGGTTTAGATCCTGCAAAAAAGGCTTTAGAGGGACTCCAAACAGATTTAAAAACGATTATCCCTATCGCTGCTGCAGTTATACTTTTATGCTTAGCAATTGGTTATGCAGGACGCTACATCGGAAAAGACACATTTGTACGGTGGGCAATCGGTGTCGTTATCGCGGGTTCAGCAGCTGAACTAGCAAATTTATTATTTAAGCCTACCTGATAAATCCATTAAACACGAAGTATTTCTTTCATGAAAAAAGAATTTTAGACTTTAATACTTTTATCCCACATCAATTCAATGAAATTATCCCTATTTCATGGAAAAACTACTTGCGCCAAATACAATTTTATAAGGTTGAACGATATGAAAAAATTAATCAATTTTCAATTGAACGATAATAACAAAATTACAGCAACCTCTGCAGCTTTAACTGTATTTTTTATGGCCAATCCTGTGTTAGCCCAAGCAGTAGTTTTAACTCCTGCAGACAACGCTTTAAAAGCGCTCCAAAAAGACTTGAAAGATATTATCCCCATTGCTGCTGCCGTTATACTTTTGTGCTTAGCAATTGGTTATGCAGGGCGCTATATCGGAAAAGATACATTCGTACGGTGGGCAATTGGTGTCGTTATCGCTGGTTCAGCAGCTGAGCTTGCTAATTTGTTATTTAAAAGCACCTGATAAATCCTATTAAACACGAAATGTTTCTGTTATAAAAAGAAACTTAGATTTCTGTATTTTTATTTAGTGAAATAACAAACTATATCAAAAAAAGAGATTATTTATACCAACTGTAATCTAAATTGGAATAAGCAATATGAAACAATTAAAAACTCTTCAAACAATAATTTGGAATAAAGCTACTAAAACCTCTGCAGCTTTAACTGTATTTTTTATGGCCAATCCTGTGTTAGCCCAAGCAGTAGTTTTAACTCCTGCAAATAACGCTTTAACTGCACTCCAAACAGACTTAAAAACGATTATCCCCATTGCTGCTGCCGTGATACTTTTGTGCTTAGCAAT